>CALRNG020000098.1:0-10106 GCA_943369495.1 Rhizobium sp. Q54 | reverse complement strand
GACCTGCGGCAATCCATCGGCACCATCTTCCGCGACAGCCTGGAAACCGTCGGCTATGCCGGCACCATCGGGTTTCAGACCGGCGCGCATTTCTGGGCGCGTGTCCAGTCGGCATCACGCGGTTCCGGCGTACGCGCCTGACGGGCTTCCTGCCAAGATGTCTCATGGCGTATCGTCGGCCCCCAGGTCATAGTTAACCATAATCAGAACAGTGAGCCGGGGAAACGTCATGGCGGGTGCACCTGAAGGACGTGACGGAAGGGACCATCCCCAACGCACGCAGCTGAATGACGAGTTGCATGCGCGACCGCATATGCGGATCACCACGCCGGCCCGCGTCACGCATCTGGCCCATCTGACGGGGGAGATGGGGGCCGACCATGCCCACCTGCTGGCGCTGTGCCGCGATGTTGGTCTGCCGCTGCCGGGGACGGAGCTGCGGCAGGTGCAGCTGCTGGTCGATGGCCGGACCGTGAAATGGGAACGCCATACGGAGTTCACCGCCGTCACCATCGCCGATATGGCACCCGGCGAGGCCGGGGACTGGTCCGCGCTGTCGCCGCGTCTGGCCGAATGGACGGCCCGGCTGCCCGGCCCGCGTCTGGTGGCCTGCCATCTGCGCCTGGAAGCGGACGCGGAGTTGCACCACACGCCCGACAGCCTGTCCGCCATCTTCCCGCGTGGCGAAGTGCTGGGCAGCGTGGTGGCGGGCGGCGAGGCGCTGGCATGGACCGATTTCCATCTGGGCAGTGACGGCCATACCCGTATCCTGGTGCGCGACAAGGCCCTCTCCCCCAGCCATGCCGGCCGCGTGATCCAGCGGCTGCTGGAGATCGAGACCTACCGCATGACAGCGCTGCTGGGCCTGCCGCTGGCGCGGGAGGCGGGGCCGGAACTGGCCAGCCTGGAGCAGCGGCTGGAGGGGATTGTGGCCCGTACGGCCACCGGCGGCAATCTGGCCGAAGAACATGGCCTGCTGGATGCACTGACCCTTCTGGCGGCGGAAGCCGAAACCCTGTCCGTGCGGTGCCGCTACCGGTTCGGAGCCACGACGGCCTATGCGGAGCTGGTGGACCGGCGGGTGGAGGAACTGCGGGAAGAGCGGATACCGGGCCTGCAACGGCTGGGCGTGTTCCTGGAACGCCGCTTCCGCCCGGCGGTTCGCACCTGTGAGGCCGTGGCCCGGCGTCAGGGCGAACTGGCCGCCGGCATCAGCCGCGCCAGTTCCCTGCTGCGCACCCGCGTGGATGTGCAGCGTGCCGAGCAGAATGCCGAAATCCTGAAAAGCCTGGAACAGCGCGCGCGCACCCAGTTGCGCATCCAGGAGGCCGTGGAAGGCCTGTCGGTCTTCGCCGTTTCCTACTATCTCCTGGGGCTGGTGAAATATGTGGTGGACGGGTTGCCTGTTATTGACGGCCTGCCACCAAGGGCCTTGATGACCGGCATCGCCGTGCCGACCATCGTGGCCGCCGTCTGGGTGGGTGTCAGACGTCTGCGGCGGGCGGTGTCGTCGGGAAAGCAATGAACCGCTGCACACCCTTGGCCACCGCAACCGCCGTCGCGTAGCAGCCCTGGAGCAGGTAGCCACCCGTCGGCGCCTCCCAATCCAGCATCTCGCCACAGGCGAACACGCCCGGCAGCGTTGGCAGCATCAGGTTGGCATCCAGTGCCGACAGCTTGATGCCGCCGGCACTGGAAATGGCCCGGTCCAGGCCGCGCTGTCCCGAGAGGGTGACGGGCAAGGCCTTGACCAAGGCTGCCAGATTGGATGTGCGCCCCAGATCGACGCCGCCCGCGAATTCCCGGATCAAAGCACCTGCCGGGGGTCCCAGCGACAAACCCTTGCGCAGCTTGTTGGCCAGGCTGTCGGCCGGCGGCGTGCGGGCCAGCTTGTTCTGGACCTGCGGGCCGGTCAGGTCGGGCTTCAGGTCGAGGTGAACCACTGCATGTCCATCCCGCTCAATCGCGTCGCGCAAGGGGGCGGACAGGGCGTATAGCGCCCCGCCTTCCAGCCCCGTCCGCGTGACCACCAGTTCACCCGGAACGTTACGGTCCTTGACGGTCAGGGCAATGCGCTTCAACGGCTCCCCTTCCGCCCGCTCCAGGAACCCGGGGCTCCAGGCGACATCGAAACCGCTGTTGGACGGGCGGAACGGCGCCAGCGGCACACCGCGCGCGGCCAGCAGCGGGGCCCACCCACCATCGGAGCCCAGCCGGGGCCAACTGGCGCCGCCCAACGCCAGGATGGTGGCCGAGGCTTTCACCACGTGCGGGCCATCCGGTGTGTCGAACGCCACCCCCCCGTCCGCCGACCAGCCCGTCCAGCGATGACGCGTGAACAACCGCACCCCCAGCCCGTCCAGCCGGTGCAGCCAGGCGCGCAGCAGGATGGAAGCCTTGAAGCTCTTCGGGAACACCCGTCCGGAGGAGCCGACAAACGTCTCCACCCCCAACCCATGGCACCAATCGCGCAGGTCCGCCGGCGTGAAGGCACGGATATGCTGGTCCATAAAGGGCCGGGCGGCACCATAGCGGGTGATGAACCGGTCCAGCGGTTCAGAATGGGTGATGTTCAGCCCGCCACGGCCCGCCATCAGGAACTTGCGCGCCGGGCTGGGCATGGCGTCGTGGATTTCCACCGCGTACCCAGCCTTCGCCAGCATTTCCGCCGCCATCAGCCCCGCAGGGCCGGCGCCGATGATCAGGATGGGGCGGGTCATATCCAACATTCCGAACGGTGAAGCGGGTGATACTAACGGTCAAAATTCTTGACCGTTAGTATCCGCGCCGACTGGCGCGGCGGCGGCCCATGCCGCCGAAGCTTGAAATGTCGATGAGTCGGCATTTCAAGCCGCTAGTATAAGTCATCATGAATGCGAAAGGGCGGCGCCGTCGCCGGCACCGCCCTTTCCACTGTCACAACACGCAATCAGGCGTGGGTGATGGCGCGTTCGACCAGCTGGCCCAGATGCTGGGTACGCTTGGTCAGGCTCTGCAGCACGGCGGAGATTTCCGCCGTTGCGGCGGCGGTCTGGCCCGACAGGTTCTTCACTTCGCCGGCCACGACGGCAAAGCCCTTGCCGGCTTCGCCCGCGCGGGCGGCTTCGATGGTGGCGTTCAGGGCCAGCAGGTTGGTCTGCTTGGCGATGGCGTCAATCTGTTGCGCCACCGTGCCGACCTTCTCAATTTCGGTCCGCAGGCCTTCCAACTCACGGCTGATTTCCTGCAAGGCGGAGGACACCTCGCTCTTGCCAGCGCCGGAGAGATTGCTCGATTCGCTGCCGTACTTCATCTGCAAAGGCCTTGCGTCTCAGGGGTTGTCCGATCAAGGGCCCGGGTCTGCCGGGTCCGACAGACTACATAACACAAACTGTCGAAGGCGATGGTTACGATTTTCCACCAAAGGCATCACTTTCGGATAGGAACAAGCAAAAGCCGGGCAGGCAGCATGACGCAGGTCCGCTCCGGAGGCGTTACAATCCCCGAACGATCAAGGCGACGAGGGATGAAATGTCATTGCATGAGCTTCTGGTCCCGACCTTCACACAGGCACTGCGCGCCATGAGCGGATGGCTTGATAAGGCGGAGGCGCATCAGGGCGCGGACTTCGCAACCTTGCTGTCGAATCGGCTGGCGCCCGATATGTATCCGCTGGCAGCGCAAATCCGCTTCGCCTGCTTCCAGGCGGAGGAGCCATTCTACCGTCTGCAGGGTCTTGCCCTGCCTGATGCGCTGCTGGCTGTCCGTCAGCAGGGTTGGAACGCCAATACCGATGCCGGCACCTGGACACAGGCGCGTGAATGCCTGACGGATGCGATCCGTTTTCTGAGGGGATTGGAAGCTGGCGCGCTGGACCAGCATGGGGGGCGCACCATCGCCCTGACCCTACCCAACGGCATGGTCTTTGACATGTCGCCCGAACAGTACGCGCGGGACTGGTGCCTGCCGCAGTTCTATTTCCACCTGACGACCGCGTACGCCATCCTGCGTCAGCAGGGTGTGCCCCTGGGCAAGGCCGATTATGTGCCGCACATGCTGGCCTATCTGCGCCCATCCGGGGCGACACCGGCCTGATCTTTCCCGATAAAGAAAAAGGGAGGGCAAACGCCCTCCCTTTATCACAACACTCAATCCTGATGGTGATCAGGCGAAGGCCAGCTCAGTGGCGCGCACCACGCTGGGCAGGGCGCGGATGGTGGCCAGCAGCGCCTCATCCACCTTCTGATCGACCGACACCAGACAGATGGCGTTGGCGCCCGGGGCCGTGCGGCCCAGGTGGAAGGTGGCGATATTGACGCTGGCATTGCCCAGGGTCGTGCCCAGCTTGCCGATGAAGCCCGGCTTGTCCTCGTTACGGACGAACAGCATGAAGGGCGTCACTTCGGCTTCGATCGGCACTTCGTCGATTTCGACCAGACGGGGCTTGTCGCCGCCGAACAGGGTGCCGGTGACGCTGTTGGTGCCCTTGTCGGTGGTGACGATGATGCGGACTAGGGTCTGGTAATCGCCATCATTGGTGCGCTTGGTCTCCGCCACCTTGATGTCACGCTCCTTGGCGATGACGGGGGCGTTGACCATGTTCACCGATTCCATCAGCGGACCCAGCAGGCCCTTCAGCACGATGGCGGTCAGCGGCTTGGTGTTCAGCGTCGCGGCTTGGCCCTCATACTCGATGGCGACACCCTTCAGGCTGCCATCGATCAGCTGGCCCACGAAACCGCCCAGCTGTTCGGCCAGCTTCATATAGGGGCGCAGGCGCGGGGCCTCCTCCGCCGTGACGGACGGCATGTTCAGCGCGTTGACGACAGCGCCACTGACCAGATAGTCGGCCAGCTGCTCGGCCACCTGCAAGGCCACATTCTCCTGCGCTTCCGTGGTGGAGGCGCCCAGATGCGGGGTGGCGACAACCTTTTCATTGCCGAACAGCGGGTGGGCCTTGGCCGGCTCCTCCGCGAACACGTCCAGCGCGGCACCGGCCACATGGCCGGCCTCGATGGCGGCCTGCAGGGCCTCTTCCACGATCAGGCCGCCACGGGCGCAGTTGATGATGCGCACGCCCTTCTTGGTCTTGGCCAGGGCCTTGGCATCCAGCACGCCCTTGGTCGCCTCGGTCAGCGGCGTGTGCAGGGTGATGAAATCGGCGCGCTTCAGCAGCTCGTCCAGTTCCACCTTCTCCACGCCGATCTCGGTGGCGCGTTCGGGCGACAGGAACGGGTCGAAGGCGATGACCTTCATCTTCAGGCCGATGGCGCGGTCGGCAACAATGCCACCGATATTGCCGCAGCCGATAACGCCCAGCACCTTGCCGAACAGCTCCACGCCCATGAAGCGGTTCTTCTCCCACTTGCCGGCATGGGTGGAGGCATTGGCCGCCGGGATCTCACGGGCCAGCGCGAACATCATAGCGATGGCATGTTCGGCGGTGGTGATGGAATTGCCGAACGGCGTGTTCATCACGACGACACCACGGGCCGTGGCGGCCGGGATGTCCACATTATCGACACCGATACCGGCGCGACCGACAACCTTCAGGTTGGTGGCGGCGGCCAGGATATCCTTGGTCACCTTGGTGTTGGAGCGGATGGCCAGACCATCATACTCACCGATGATGGCCTTCAGCTCGTCGGGCTTCAGACCGACCTTGACGTCAACCTCGACGCCGCGCTCCTTGAAAATCTCAACGGCGCGGGGGGACAGGCTGTCGGAAATCAGAACCTTGGGCATGGGAGTGTCCTTCACGGGGGTACAGGGCACCGCGCGTCAAAGGGGGGATGCAGAACCCCGGCAGACGGGTGCTCAGAATTTCAATGGGGAGTGGCGGGAACGGGCCCATGGACCCGTTCCCGGCCATCAATCAGCCGGCCTTGACCGTCGCATAGGCCCAGTCGAGCCAGGGCAGCAGGGCCACGATGTCGGTGTTTTCGACCGTAGCGCCGCCCCAGATGCGGATGCCCGGCGGGGCATCGCGGTAAGAACCGGCGTCCAGCGCCACGCCTTCCTTTTCCAGGAGGCTGGTCAGTTTCTTGGCGATTTCCGCCTGCGCCTCTGCCGATTGTTCCGTCGCCCAGGGGTCGACGATCTTCAGGCAGATGGAGGTGCAGGAACGACTTTCCACCGTGTCGGCCAGGAAATCGACCCAATCGGACGTGGCGACCCAGTCGGCCACGGCCTTCAGGTTGGCTTCCGACCGGCCGATCAGGCCTTCCAGACCGCCCACGGATTGGGCCCAGGTCAGGCCGTCCAGCGCGTCTTCGACGGCGATCATTGAGGGCGTGTTGATCGTCTCCCCCTTGAAGATGCCTTCCGACAGCTTGCCATTGCTGGCCATGCGGAAAATCTTCGGCAGCGGCCAGGCCGGCTTATAGTTCAACAGCCGGTCAACGGCGCGCGGCGACAGCGCGATCATGCCGTGGGCCGCCTCACCGCCCAGCACTTTCTGCCAGGACCAGGTGACGACATCCAGCTTATCCCAGGGCAGGTCCATGGCGAACGCGGCGGACGTCGCGTCGCAGATGGTCAGGCCTTCACGGTCGGAGGATATCCAGTCACCATTGGCGACGCGGACGCCGGACGTGGTGCCGTTCCAGGTGAAGACGACATCGCGGGAAAAATCGACGGCGGCGAGGTCAGGCAGCGCGCCGTAACCGGCGACCATCTGACGGACATCGTTCAGCTTGAGCTGCTTGACGACGTCGGTGACCCAATCCTTGCCGAAGCTTTCCCAGGCCAGCATATCGACGCCACGGGCACCCAGCAGCGACCACAGCGCCATTTCGACGGCGCCCGTGTCGGAGGCGGGGACAATGCCCAGCCGGTAATCGGCGGGGATGCCCAGGATTTCTTTGGAGAGATTGATCACCTGCTCCAGCTTGGCCTTGCCAGGCTTGGAGCGGTGGGAGCGACCCGTCAAGGCGCCCTTCAGGGCTTCGATGGTCCAGCCGGGGCGCTTGGCGCAGGGGCCGGACGAGAATTGCGGATTAGCGGGGCGAGTGCCCGGCTTCGGCGCAGCCATTATGGCTATTCCTTCCAGAATAGTAGCATCCCGTTGGGGGGATGTGACCCGCCGCCGAAGCTATTGATTGGGCAAGTGCCCGTCAATGGGGCATCGCCGCGCATGGATCAGATTTCTGCTCTGCGGCATACGCAGGGGAAAGATTATTACTTTTAGTTTGTTCCCTCAGGCGCCGGGCGCCACCCTCCGGCGGCTTGGCTCACGCCGCATGGGTGGCGGGCCGGCGGTCGTCGGCCTGCAATGGTCGGGCGACCATCGTTACCCCATAGGTAACAACGACTTATCCACCAGCCCGGATTCCAGCATGGCGTTGCACAGCTTGAAATAGGCGTCGCGGCGTTCGGTGGCGCCGGAGAAACGTTCCAGATAGTTCAGGATGAATTCGGGCCGCTTCAACGCCTGGGTCAGTTGATCCGCCGCCAGCTGCCGCGCCCGCCCCTCCGGCAACCCGCCGCACAGGCGGACGATGGTCAGGATACGGTCGGCGAACGGCATGGAACTGTTCGCCAGAATTTCAGTCCGAATGCTGTCAAAGATAGCGCTGTCCAGGATCTCGGCCATTTCCCGCTTCGGAGATGCGGGCATGCCGGACATCACGATACGCCGGGCCATGGTGCCCAGCGTCTTGATCGCCTCCATCCGGTTGCCCACATCACGGATGAAATCCTCCGGCACGATCAGGCTGCGCAGGTAGGTGGCGATCTTGGCCTTGGGCGCGTCACCCGGCGCGGTTTCGGCGAGCAACAGAACCGTCTCCGCCTTGGTCACCGCACCCCGGATCGGGCCGATCAGTTCCGACATCGCCTCCGGCTGGATCAGCCGGTCGGCACGCTGGGCCAGCGCCTCCAACACCTCCTCATCCCGACCAAGGGACGGCGCATGCTGGCGCAGATAGGCAATGACCTCGACCGTCGCCTCCATCTCATCCCGGATGCCGCGGTCACTGCGCAGTGGCAGGCGGGAATGGAGGTGGCGCAGCAGCCCCAGGCGCAGTTCGGCCAGCGTGCGGGGCAGCACGCCTTCGGACAGCAGCATGGACAGGGCCTTCACGCCCGCCGGTTGTTCCCCCTGTCCTGCGCCCAGATTGCCGACATAAAGATCAACGGCGTTCAGGACCAGTTCCAGGCGGGTCTTCTCCTGCCCCGCCAGTTCCTTCAAGGCCAGGGGCGAAGCCAGGATTTCAGCGGCCAGGCTGTCCAGAATACGCACTTCGCGCAAGGACAGATCGGGCGTGAACAGCAAGAACAGCCGGTCCAGCTTTTCAACCCAGCTCTTGGCATCCGCCAGATGCGCCGCCATGGCGCGGTAGAGGGCACGGGGCAGGCCCTCTGGCGGCCCTTTATAGGCAGAAACGACCTCAAGCAGCCCGCCCGGACCGATCTTGAGGGGCGGATTGCCCTTGGCCTCCTTCACCAACGTCGCCAGACCATTGTCGGCGATGTTCATCAATTCCTTCATGCGCGACACGGCGGTCTGTTTCGTGCCGCGCACCTGTACCGATGCCAGACGCTGCAACGCGCCTTGTACTGTTGTACCCGCCTGATCCAGCACGCGGGCATGCACCTCATAATTCAGGATTTCCAGCGGCGTCAGCCGCTTTTCATCCAGGAATTTCATGAAGAAGGTGCGAAACATCTGACGCTGGATGTCACCCATCAGATCGTCAGGCTTGTCGCACCAGGATGCATCCCGACCGGGATTGGCACGGGCAAGCGGGTCCGCCTCCTGCACGCCGCTGCGCAGGCGCTTCACCATGGTGACCGTGGTGACGAATTCGTGATCCCTGTAGTCAGAACGGCGCACAAGGCGGATTCCATCCACCTCGTTGCGCTGAACCAGCATGGCAGCCGACGGCTCCAGCTGGCGAAGGTCGGGCGACTCCCGCACCACCAGCCACAGGTCCGTATGGAAACTGTGCAGTTCATAGACCGTCTGGACGGTACCGATGAGTTTCTGTTTGTCCACAGGCCAGGGCTCGGTAAAACCATCCGGAACGCCGACCGTTAAACCAACGGGTCGGCGCCGGCGGACAGCAAGTCTGAAAGCGGGGCTATCTTGCTCAATTCTCCATCCGGGGTAAACAGAGGAATAACGGACGGGTTAGATAGGCCAAAAGACATAGGGATTTTCTACCACCTATGCGCGTACCGAAGCGGCCATTGCGGGGCGCCACATGGCACGTTCCGGCTTGTCCAGAGCGCCAAAACCGAACTTTGCGTACAACCCGTGCGCGTCCGCCGTGAACAACAGAAATCGGCGCAGTTCCGCCCATTCGGGACGGTTCACGACACTGTCCACCAGGAAGGTTCCAAGCCCGCCGCCCCGCCTTTCCGGGTTCACCCAGACATCCGCCAAATAAGCGAAATGCGTGTGATCGGTGACGACGCGGCAATAGCCAATTTGGAAACAATTGAAATCATAGAGACCAACCGCCACCGAATGGCGTGCAGCCTGCTCCACTTTTTCCCGACTGATTCCCGGCGACCAGTAGCTGGATGCCAATGCCGGATGGATAAAATCGAAATCCAGACGGGCGGGATCGTTGCTGACGATAAACCCATCTTCGCGGCGTACTTCCCAGATATCCATGACGCCCCCTTACCGGCTGATCGCCATGTGCGCGGCAAGCCCGGCCAGGACAGTGCCCATCACCATCCGCTGCACCCGCGCCCAGAGGGGCTGACCGGCCAGGAACCGGGCGATGCCGCCGCCAATCAGGATAAAGATGGCGTTCACCGACAGGCTGATGCTGATCTGCACGGCACCCAGTTCCAGGCCCTGCGCCAGAACTGACCCGCGCGCCGGATCAATAAACTGCGGCAGCAGCGACAGGTACAGCATCGCCGCCTTGGGATTCAGCAGGTTGGTGACCAGCCCCATCGTATAGAGGCGGCGGGGACTGTCGGGGGGTAGGTCGCGTACCTGGAACGGTGAATGCCCACCGGGCCGCAGCGCATTCCAGGCGAGCCAAGCAAGGTAGGCGGCACCGGCCCAGCGGATAATGTCAAAGGCCAGCGGCACAGCCGACAGCACCGCCGTCAGGCCCAGCACCGTCGCCATTAGGAAGACGACAAAGCCAGTCCCCACCCCCGCC
>CALRNG020000097.1:0-10200 GCA_943369495.1 Rhizobium sp. Q54 | reverse complement strand
CGTGATGGGGCGGATGTGGCGGTCCATTACGGGTCCCACAGGCAATCAGCGGAAGAGCTGGCTGACCGTTGTGGCCGCGAATATGGGGTCCGGGCGCAGGCCTTCCAGGCGGATTTGGCCGACCTGTCGGACCGGGGCGGGGCTGTGGCCCTGTTCGCCGCCGTGTCGGCATCGCTGGGTGTGCCGCATATCCTGGTCAATAATGCCGGCACAGGCCGGTTCGCGCCAATTGCGGAGATCAATTCGCTGGAACTGGCGCAGGTGCTGGCCGTCAATGCCGCCACGCCCTTGCTGATGGCACGCGAAGCGGCACGGGCCATGAAGCCCGGCGGGCGGATCATCAATATCGGCAGCGTCATCACCGACATGCCCGTGGGCCTCCGTTCCGTCTATGCCGCCTCCAAAGGGGCCGTCCATGCCATGACCGGCGTCCTGGCGCAGGAGCTGGGGCCGATGGGCATCACGATCAACACGGTCGCCCCCGGCGTGACGGCCACCGACCGGTTCAAGAGCGGTGACCGGTCGCGGGAGGGGGAGATCACCAAACGCACCGCCCTGGGCCGTATCGGTAAGCCTGAGGATATCGCCGCGATTGTTGCGTGGCTGGCCGGTCCCGACGCTGCCTGGATCACGGGCGAGGTGATCCGGGCCAGCGGGGGCTTGAGGGGGCTCTAACCCTCGTACTTGGCGACCTGCTGATCGATGGCACCGAACACCGAACGCCCCTCCTTGTCTTTCATCTCGATCCGCACGCGGTCGCCAAAACGCAGGAACGGGGTGGTGGGCTTGCCGTCGCGGATGGTCTCGATGGTGCGGATTTCGGCGATGCAGCTGTAACCCAACCCACCTTCAGCCACAGGCCGGCCCGGCCCGCCATCGGGGTCCTTGTTGGACACGGTGCCCGACCCGATGATGGTGCCCGCCGACAGGGGCCGCGTCTTGGCCGCATGCGCAATCAGGGTGGGGAAGTCGAAGGTCATGTCGATGCCGGCATTGGGCTTGCCAAAGGGCTGCCCATTGATGGCGGACAACAGCGCCAGATGCAGCTTGCCGCCGTCCCAGGCATCGCCCAGGCTGTCGGGCGTTACGGCCACAGGGCTGAAGGCGCTGCTGGGCTTGGACTGGAAGAAGCCGAAGCCCTTGGCCAGCTCGTTCGGGATTAGGCCGCGCAAGGACACGTCATTGACCAGCATGACTAGGCGGATATGGGCCTTGGCCTGTTCCGGCGTCACACCCATGGGCACGTCCCCGGTGACAACGGCGACCTCGCCCTCCAGATCGATGCCATAGGCCTCGTCCGCCATCAGGATCGGGTCATAGGGCGACAGGAAACTGTCGGATCCGCCCTGATACATCAGGGGATCGGTCCAGAAGCTGGGCGGCATGTCGGCATTGCGGGCCTTCCGCACCAGTTCCACATGGTTCACATAGGCCGACCCGTCCGCCCATTGATAGGCGCGCGGCAGGGGGCTGGCGCAGTCGGTCTCATCGAAGGGCTGGCCCTCAATCTCACCGGCGTTCAGCTTGGTTGCGACGGCGGCCAGGGCCGGGGCCACGCTGTCCCAATGGTCCAGCGCCTGTTGCAGGGTCAGCGCGATATCCGGCACAGGCACGCAGCGCGACAGGTCATCCGACACGACAACCAGACGGCCATCACGGCCCTGCTGCATAGAGGCGAGTTTCATGGGGGAACACTCCAGGACGGAAATCTGTGTGATGGCAGGTGGTTACGGCTTCACACGCCAGCTGTCGGCATAGGCGGGGTTTTCCACGCCGGTGGGCAGGTCCGCCACTTCCAGCGCGTCGCGGGTATCGACCATGACGGCATACTCATCCGTGGCCGGCTTGGTCTGCACCAGCATCTTGCCCAGCGCCTTGGGGTGCGGGCCGTGGGTGAAGCCCGACGGGTGGAAGGTCATCATGCCGGCCTTGATATTGTCGCGGCTGAAGAAATCGCCGGCGTGATAGAACAGCACCTCGTCATAATCGTCGTTGTTATGGAAGAACGGGATCTTGATCGCGCCCTCATCCGTCTCGAACGGACGCGGGGCGAAGGTGCAGACCACGAAGCGGTTGGCGACAAAGGTGGTGTGGGCGCTGGGCGGCAGGTGATAGCGGTGGCTCATCAGCGGCCGCACATCCTTCACATTCAGGCGCACGGGCGCCAGATCGCCCTTCCAGCCCACGGCATCCAGCGGGTTGAACGGATATGTGACCGTGCTTATGGCCCCACGCCGCTTCACCAGCACGCGCCAGGACCCGCCGGGGCCGGTATCTGCCTGTTGATCCAGAAACGCCTCGTTGATCTTGGGCGTGTCCAGGATGGCGGGGTCGAAGACGGCATGCGGGCCGACAAGGCCCCGGTCGGGCAACTGATAGATCGATCCCGTCGCTTCTATCAGCAGCGCCGTCACCGGGCGGGTCGGGTTCAGGCGCCACATGGTACCGCGCGGCAGGACGACATAGTCGCCCGCCGTAATGGTCAGGTGACCATAGTCGCAGTAAAGCTCCCCCTCACCCTCATGCACGAAGATCAGGTCGTCGCCATCGCCATTGCGGGCCAGATGGTCCATCGGCGCGTCGCAGCGCCACATGCGCATGCGGCAATGGGCATTGAACAGCACCTCCTTCGCCCCCCAAGGCCCTGCCGACATGCCTTCAACCAGCTGGTTCAGGTCGAAGGCGCGGGGGCGCAGCGGGCCTTCCCAACTGGTCCAGCCGGTGGGGGCATTGCGGTGGTACATATGGGTGGCAGGACCGAAGAAACCCTCGCGGCCCAGTTCCCGCTCAAAGGTGCCGGGCGGCAGGTCGGCATGGGCCTGGCGTGAGGAGGTGCCCTCGACACGGGGGAAGGAAATGTACCGGCGCATGCTGCTCTCCCGCTTGAAACTACATCGTTTCATATGAAACGAATATGCCGGATCAATGAGGGGCTTGCAAGTCCGCTTTGGGCAGGCCACCCTTGCGACATGCTCGACCTTGATGATTTCCTGCCCTATCGCCTGAACGTCCTGGCCAAGCGTGTCAGCCGCGAGCTGGCGCGCCGGTATGAGGCGCAGTTTGGCATTTCCATCCCTGAATGGCGCGTGATGGCGATTCTGGGCCGCGAACAGCCCTTATCGTCCAACGATATCGTGGAACGCTCGGCCATGGACAAGGCCAAGGTCAGCCGGGCCGTGACCTCGCTGGTGGAAGCCGGCCTGCTGTCGCGCGATACGCACCCGTCGGATCAGCGCCTGCTGCGCCTGTCCTTCACGCCCAAGGGCCGCGCGCTTTATGAGAGAATCGCGCCTCTGGCATTGGAGTGGCAGCAGCGCTGGCTGAACTGTCTGGACGAGGTGGAACTGGCCCAGTTCAAGGCCCTGTCGGCCAAGCTGGAAGGCCAGTTGGAGCAGTTGGCGCGTGATGTTTTGTGATCATGCTGCCTAACCTTGCGGCACGGGCGAGAATTGTCGCGATTGTCCCTGCTACGGGGTTGTTTCATTGCGGCATTGGATGCTTAACTGCCTGACATCAAAGGGGGCGGCGGACGGACATCCCGCCCCGGTAAAACAGGGGAACCAAAGACTATGAACCTTCGCCTTGGGGGTGCGGTCGCCCTGGCCGCCGCATATGTTGCCTTCACCGCCGCGCCGGCGCTTGCCGGTCCGACATTGGATGCGGTCAAAAGCAAGGGGCAGCTGACCTGTGGCGTGAATACCGGCCTGCCGGGCTTTTCCAGCCCCGACAGCCAGGGCAAGTGGACGGGCCTGGATGTTGATATCTGCAAGGCTGTCGCCGCCGTCATCCTGAACGATACCAACAAGATCCGCTATACGCCGCTGTCGGCGCAGCAGCGCCTGACGGCGTTGCAATCGGGTGAGATCGACTTGCTGGTGCGCAACACCACCTGGTCGCTGACCCGCGATGCCCAGGGCCTGGATTTCGCCCCGCCCGTCTATTATGACGGCCAGGGCCTTATGGTCGCCAAAAGCCTGGGTGTGACCTCGGCCAAGCAATTGGATGGTGCTACCGTCTGTGTGCAGCCGGGCACCACGACGGAACTGAATCTGGCCGACTGGTTCCGCGCCCATAATCTGACCTTCAAGCCTGTGGTGATTGAAGCCCTGGACGAGGTGAATGCCGCCTTCTTCGCCGGCCGTTGCGACGTGCTCACCACCGATATCTCCGGTCTGGCCGGGGTGCGCGCGTCGGTGGCCACCAAGCCCGATGATTTCATCATCCTGCCGGAAGTGATGTCGAAGGAACCGCTGGCCCCCGTGGTCCGCCATGGCGACAATCAATGGCGCGATATTGTCAGCTGGACCATCTACGCCCTGATTGAGGCAGAGGAAAAGGGCATCACTCAGGCCAATGTCGATACCAAGCTGAAGGATGTTGACCCATCGGTGCAGCGTCTGCTGGGCGTGCAGGGTGACCTGGGCACCGGTCTGGGCGTAGACAAGGCCTGGGCCTATCGCGCCATCAAGGCCGTGGGCAATTATGGCGAGATTTTTGAGCGCAATATCGGCAAGAAGACTCCGCTGAAGCTGGATCGCGGCCTGAATGCGCTGTGGACCAATGGCGGGCTGATGTATGCCCCGCCCGTCCGCTGACCTGACGCCCGGAACCGGACGCCGATGAGCGACAGCAACGTGACCGCGACCAAGGCCGCGCCCCCCCCAGGGCCGGCGGCCTTTCACCTGTCCATCAACAATCCCCTTGTCCGTGCCATCCTGGCACAGCTGGCCGTGGCCCTGGCCGTGGCGCTGCTCGCCTGGTATCTGGTCGGCAATACGATGGACAATCTGGCGCGGCTGTCGATCGCGTCGGGCTTCGGCTTTTTGGACCGGGAGGCCGGGTTCCAGATCGGGGAGACGCTGGTCGAGTTCGGGCCGCAGGATAATTATGCCACAGCCTTTCTGGTTGGCATCCTGAACACGCTGAAAGTATCGGGCATCGGTATCCTGCTGGCCACCCTGCTGGGGGTGATCCTGGGGGTGGCGCGCCTGTCGTCCAACTGGCTGGTGGCGCGCATCGCCGCTTTCTATGTGGAAACGGTGCGCAATGTGCCGCTGCTGTTGCAGCTGTTCCTTTGGTATGGGCTGCTGACCGAAGGGCTGCCGGGGCCGCGTCAGGCGCTGGCGCCGTTGCCGGGCGTGTTCCTGTCCAATCGCGGGCTGAAACTGCCGGCACCCGCCGATGACCCGATCTGGGCCTGGGTGGCGGCCATTTTCGGCCTGGGTGTCATCTTGACACTGATCGTCGCCGCCTGGAACGCCAAGCGGCAGGCCGCGACGGGCAAGCGTCTGTCGATGCTGCCCATCGGGCTGGGTCTTATACTTGGGCTGCCGCTGCTGGTCCTGCTGGCCAGCGGGGGCGGGGCCATCGACATGCCCGTGCTGCAGGGCTTCAACTTCCGCGGCGGCATGACGCTCTCGCCGGAATTCGCGGCCCTGCTGTTCGGCCTGGTCATCTATACCGCTGCGTTCATTGGTGAGATTGTGCGGTCCGGCATTCTGGCCGTGCCCAAGGGCCAGACGGAGGCGGCGACGGCGCTGGGCCTGACGCGGGGACAGCTGTTGCGGCTGGTAGTCTTGCCGCAGGCCCTGCGCGTCATCATCCCGCCGACGACCAGCCAGTATCTGAACCTGACCAAGAACAGCTCGCTGGCGGTGGCCATCGGCTATCCCGACTTTGTCTCCATCGCCAACACTACCATCAACCAGACGGGCCAGGCGGTGGAGGGGGTGCTGGCGATCATGGCCGCCTATCTGGTGATCAGCCTCAGCCTGTCCTTCCTGATGAACTGGTACAATAGCCGCGTGGCGCTGGTGGAGCGGTGAGATGAGCGTGACCGAAACCACCCAAGACCGCGCCGCCCCCATCCGCCCCAACCAGGGGCCTGTGGCCTGGGCGCGGGCCAATCTGTTCTCCACCTGGTACAACGCGCTGCTGACGTTGCTGATCGGCTGGCTGCTGGTGCGCGCCATTCCCGGCATCATCGACTGGGCCCTGGTCAAGGCCAGCTGGACTGGCGATGCGGCGGCCTGCCGGGAGGCCGGGGGCGCCTGCTGGGCCTTTCTGGCGGAGAAGTGGCGCTTTATCCTGTTCGGGACCTTCCCCGATGATCAGCATTGGCGCCCGACATTGGCCATCCTGTCGATGATCGGCACCCTGATCATTTCCGCCGACCGCCGGGTCTGGGGCCGGGCACTGATCTATATCTGGACCGTGGGCATTGGCTTTTCGGCACTGATGATGTTCGGCGGCGTCCTGGGCCTTGATTATGTGCCAACCGAACTGTGGGGCGGTTTGCCACTGACCCTGGCTTTGTCCGTCGTCGGGCTGGTGGCCAGCTTCCCGCTGGGCGTGCTGCTGGCGCTGGGCCGGACCTCGGACCTGCCTGTCATGCGCGGCCTGTCGGTCGTCTATATCGAACTGGTGCGCGGCGTTCCGCTGATCTCCATCCTGTTCATGGCGTCGGTCATGCTGCCGCTGTTCCTGCCGGCGGGCGTATCCATCGACAAGGTGCTACGCGCCCTGATCGGCATCTGCCTGTTTTCCGCGGCTTATGTGGCAGAGGTGGTACGCGCCGGCTTGCAGGCCATCCCCAAGGGGCAGGAGGAGGCGGCGAAGGCCCTGGGCCTGGGCTATTGGCAGCGCCAGCGCCTGATCATCCTGCCACAGGCCCTGTCGCTGGTGATCCCGCCGCTGGTCAATTGCTTCATCGCCAGCTTCAAGGATACCAGCCTGGTCATCGTCATCGGCCTTCTGGACCTGCTGTCCACCGCCAAGGCCGCCCTGACTGATCCGGCCTGGCGCGGTTTCTATAAGGAAGCCTACCTGTTCGTGGGCGTCATCTATGTGCTGTTCTGCTATGCCCTGTCCCGCTACAGCCGGTACCTGGAGACCGTCCTTGGGCAGGGGAGGCGGCGGTGATAGGCTGGATGTCCCTTGTTACTGGCCAGGGAGTGATACCGTGACCCAGCCTGCAGAGACGCTGACCGACATCGAGCGCGAGGAGGCGGCCCGCCGCCGCGAGGAAAAGCTGGAAGCCCTGCGTAGGGAGATCCAGAAGGGTATCGATAGCGGGTCCGCAGGTCCGCTCGACGTGCAGGAAATCTTGGCGGAGGCGAGAAGGCGCTTTGATGCCCGCCGTTGAGATTTCGCCGGAAGCCCGGGAAGACATGCTGGATATCTGGTGTCACATCGCCTCCCAGAACCCCATTGCGGCGGACCGCCAAATCTTGCGGCTTGAAGCAGCCGTGGTACGCTGCGCCAAGTTTCCAGGCTTGGGACGCCCGCGACCAGAATTGAGAGAAAAGATTCGCGTCTTGCCAGTCGATTCCTACCTGTTGATTTATTTGCCCATGCCCAACGGTATCCTTATCAGCCGTATTCTCCACGCCGCGCGCGATATCGACACGGAGTTTTCTGAATGACCACCGAAGCCATCATCGAATTGCGCGGCGTCAATAAATGGTACGGCGCCTTCCATGTGCTGCGCGACGTGAACCTGTCGGTCGCCAAGGGGGAGCGGATTGTGATCTGCGGGCCGTCCGGGTCCGGCAAATCCACCACCATCCGCTGCATCAACCGGCTGGAGGAACATCAGGCCGGCGACATCATCGTCAAGGGCGTGCCGCTGGACGACGATGTCCGCCATGTGGAAAGCATCCGCCGCGACGTGGGCATGGTTTTCCAGCAGTTCAACCTGTTCCCGCATCTGACGGTTCTGGAGAATTGCATCCTGGCGCCCATGTGGGTGAAGAAGCAGCCGCGCGCCGAAGCGGAGGCCAAGGCCCGCCTGCTGCTGGAACGGGTGCGCATTCCAGAACAGGCGCTGAAATATCCGGGACAGCTGTCAGGCGGGCAGCAGCAGCGCGTGGCGATTGCCCGGGCGCTGTGCATGGACCCGTCCATCATGCTGTTCGACGAGCCGACCAGTGCCTTGGACCCGGAAATGGTCAAGGAAGTGCTGGACGTGATGAGCGATCTGGCCGCGTCTGGCATGACCATGCTGGTCGTCACCCACGAAATGGGCTTCGCCCGTCGCATGGCCGACCGCGTGGTGTTCATGGACAAGGGCGAGATCGTGGAAGTGGCCCCGCCGGACCAGTTCTTCGATGCCCCGCAGAACGACCGCACCCGTGCCTTCCTGGGTCAGGTGCTGAGCCACTGATTTTCTTGTGCCCTCAAACGCCGGGCGGCGGCCTCCGCCGCCTTGGCTTGCGGCATCATGAGGTGCCGGGCTGCTATTCCGACTTTTCGGCCCGAGTGAAACATTGTGCATCAAAAAATGCAGGGATGTTGCACGACTTCCCAGAATGGGAAAGGTTCAGGCACATCTGTCCAGGATGTGCCTGTGATCCTATGATCCCGCTCAACCGCCAGCAAGAGTTAGCGGCGGGCGAAGGCCGTGCGCAAAATCTGCTTCAACGGCTCCCACGCCACCAGCGCCTCGCACGCGGCCAGATCGGCCCAGCGCGCATCCAGGGCATCATCGCCGGGGACCGGGTCGCCGGCGATCCAGTCCGCCTCCACATCGACGATGGTGTAGTGGAAGGTAAGGCGGCCATCGGCGTCATGGACGATGTTATCCACGGCGGTCAGGATGGACCGCGCCCGCGCCGTCACCCCTGTCTCCTCCATCACCTCCCGCTCCGCCGCCGCGAACAGGGTCTCGCCCAGTTCCTGCGACCCGCCGGGCAGGGACCATTCGCCATAGCCGGGCGGCTTGCCACGCCGGATCAACAGGACCTGCCCGTCTTTCCAGACCAGACAGCCGACACCGACGCGGGGATGGGTGGGGAAGGGGGCAGACATGGGATTTTCCTGCAATAGGGGTCCGATTGACAGTTTCTAACAGGCGGCCATAGAGTCATGACCAGTCACTGTGACAGGTGCTCAATGCCCTTCCCTGCATCGATCTCCATGGTCAAGGCCAAATTCGCCCGCCTGCGCGGTCGGCGCGCACGCGCCGTGACCTATGGCGATCTGACCGGGCTATATGTTGCGGAGGACCTGACCTTGCCCGACACCGTCATAGATGATTTCATGCCGGCGGCACCGAGACCGTGAGCGGGGAGCCTCCTGTCAAAATCGGCCACCTGACCTTGGTTACACGCGACGCAAAGATAAGGGCGTATGGTGCGTAAAGCTTGACCCGCATCAACGCGCAGAACACCGGGTCAATCCTATCCTGATGCTGGATGCAAGACGGAAGGGATTTGCGGCATGGCGACCATCACCCTGATCCAGGGCCATCCCGACGCGGACAATGGCCATTTGCTGGATAATCTGGCCGACGCCTATCTGGATGGTGCGGCGGCGGGCGGACATATGGCAGAGATGCTGCGCCTGAATGCGTTGGACTTTCCCCTGATCCGGTCAAAACTGGATTGGGAGGAAGGGCCGATTCCGCCCGACATCCAGGCGGCGCAGGCGGCCATCCTGTCGGCGGATCATCTGGTCTTTCTGTTTCCGCTTTGGCTGGGTGACGTGCCGGCCCTGATGAAGGCCTTTCTGGAGCAGGTGGCACGTCCTGCCTTCCTGCTGGAGGAACCGGCCAAGGGCTTCGCAAGTCCCCGCCGGCTGGCCGGGCGCAGCACGCGCAGCATCGTTACCATGGGGATGCCGGCCCTTCTATACCGCCTGTATTTCCTGTCGCACGGCGTGCGCAGCTTCAAGCGCAACGTGTTGGGCTTTGCCGGCCTGGGGCCCAATGCCGACACGCTGATCGGCATGGTGGAGAACATGCCGGCGGAACGGCGCGATCGGCTGCTGCAACGGATGGAGAGCCTGGGACGGGCCAGAAAGTAGGGCAGGCGCCGTTGCCAGCGCCCGCCCCGCACTTATCTTAGTACATATGCTGACCGCCATTGATGGACAGGGTCGAGCCGGTAATGAAGCCGCCTTCGTCCGCGACCAGGAACAGCACGCCACGGGCGATTTCGGAGGCCTGGCCCAGGCGGCCCACCGGGACCTTGGCGACGATCTTCTTCAGAACGTCGGCGGGCACCGCGCGGACCATGTCGGTGTCGATATAGCCGGGCGCGATGGCGTTGACGGTGATGCCCTTGGCGGCCCCTTCCTGGGCCAGGGCCTTGGTGAAGCCATGGATGCCCGACTTGGCGGCGGCATAATTCACCTGACCATACTGACCGGCCTGACCATTGATGGAGCCGATATTGACGATACGGCCAAAATTACGCTCCC
>CALRNG020000096.1:0-10232 GCA_943369495.1 Rhizobium sp. Q54 | reverse complement strand
GTCGCAGATATAGGCGGCGCTCATGCTGCCAACTCCACCCGGAAGGGGGCACCGGTGGCGGCCTTGATCTGTTCCACGCTGATGCCGGGGGCCAGTTCGATCAGGGCCATACCGCCATCGCCAAACTTGTCGATGGTGAAGACGCCCAGGTCGGTGATGACCATGTCCACCACGCCGGCGCCGGTGAGTGGCAGATTGCATTCGGTCAACAGCTTGGAACCGCCATTCTTATCCTGGTGTTCCATGACCACCACGACCTTCTTGACCCCGGCCACCAGATCCATGGCACCGCCCATGCCCTTGACCATCTTGCCGGGAATGGTCCAGTTGGCCAGATCGCCATTGCCGGCCACCTGCATGGCGCCCAGCACCGTCAGGTCGATATGACCGCCCCGGATCATGGCAAAGCTGTCGGCACTGCTGAAATATGAGGAGGTGGGCAGTTCGGTGATGGTCTGCTTGCCGGCATTAATCAGGTCGGCATCCTCCTCCCCCTCAAACGGGAAAGGACCGATGCCCAGCATGCCGTTTTCCGACTGCAGCATGACCTGCATGCCGTCGGGGATGTAGTTGGCGACCAGGGTCGGGATGCCGATGCCCAAATTCACATAGAAACCGTCGCGCAATTCACGCGCCGCGCGGGCGGCCATTTCATCACGGGTCCAGGGCATGGTTCAGACCTCATTGCTGGCGGCCGGACGCGGCCGCGTTGTGCGCTTTTCAATCAGCTTGGCGTACTGCGTGCCCTGGATGACACGGTCGACATAGATGCCGGGCGTGTGGACATGGTCGGGATCGAAGCTGCCGACAGGCACGATCTCCTCCACCTCTGCCACTGTCACCTTGCCGGCGGTGGCCATCACCGGGTTGAAGTTACGCGCTGTCTTGCGATAGATCAGGTTGCCTTCCGTATCGGCTTTCCAGGCCTTCACGATCGACAGGTCGGAGCGCAGCCAGGTCTCGCGCACATAGCGCTTGCCCTCGAACTCCTCCACCACTTTACCTTCTGATACCACAGTGCCGACACCGGTAGCGGTGTAGAAGGCGGGAATGCCGGCCCCGCCGGCGCGGATGCGTTCGGCCAAGGTCCCCTGCGGGTTCAGTTCCAGTTCCAGCTGGCCGGAGATGTAAAGCTGTTCGAACAGCTTGTTCTCCCCCACATAGGAACTGATCATCTTTTTGATCTGACCATTGTTCAGCAATTGCCACAGGCCGAAACCATCGGCCCCGCAATTGTTGGAGATGATGGTCAGACCCTTGACGCCTGCCTCTTTGATCGCGGGGATCAGATGTTCGGGGTTGCCGGACAGGCCAAAGCCGCCCGACATGATGGTCATGCCGTCGAACAGCAGACCGTCCAGCGCAGACGTGGCGTCGGGGTAAATCTTGCCAGCCATTTTTTGATTTCCATGAACAGGAGGAGGTCAGATCTCAATGCAGCGGCAGGCCCACGTAATTTTCCGCCAGCGACTGCTGGGCCGCGTGGGAGCCGCGCAGATAGCCCAGTTCGGCGATCTGCATACGGCGGCCAAAGGCATCGGTCTCCGGGAACCGGTGCATCAGGCTGGTGAACCACCAGGAAAAGCGTTCGGCCTTCCAGACACGCGCCAGAGCGCGGGCGGAATAGGCATCGATCCCGGCACTGTTGCCCCGGTAGTGATCGGCCAGGCCATCGGCCAGATAGGCGACGTCGGTGGCGGCCAGGTTCAACCCCTTGGCCCCCGTGGGCGGCACGATATGGGCGGCGTCGCCCGCCAGGAACAGGTTGCCATGGCGCATCGGTTCGGCCACGAAGCTGCGGAGCGGCGCGATGGATTTCTCAATCGACGGACCGCGCGTCACATGCGGCGCCACCTCTCTGCCCAGGCGCAAGCACAGTTCGTCCCAGAACCGGTCGTCCGACCAATCCTCCACCTTCTCCGTGTTCGCCACCTGCACGTAATAGCGCGAGCGGGAATGCGAGCGCATGGAGGCCAGCGCGAAGCCGCGTTCATGGCTGGCATAGATCAGTTCATGATCACAGGGCGGTACATCAGCCAGCACACCCAGCCAGCCGAACGGGTAGACCCGTTCAAAGGTGCGCAGCACGTCGGACGGGATGCTGGCCCGCGCCACGCCGTGGAACCCGTCGCAGCCGGCGATGAAGTCGCATTCCAGGACCTGATCGATACCATCATGTTGAAAGCTTACACGGGGCCGGGCGCTGGTGATGTCGTGCAGCGCCACATTCTCGGCTTCGAACAGCAGCGGGATGTCGCGACGCAGCGCGGCGTCGATCAGATCGCGCGTCACCTCCGTCTGGCCATAGACCATGACGGATTTGCCGGTCAGCGCCTTCATATCGATGCGGGTATTGTCGCCATCGGTGGACAGCGCGAAGCCTTCATGGGGCAGACCTTCGCGGTCCATACGGTCATGCACGCCCACCTGCCGCAGCAGATCGACCGTCACCTGCTCCAGGATGCCGGCCCGGATGCGGCTTTCGACATAGGCGCGGTCACGCCGTTCCAGGATCACGCATTCCACGCCCGCCTTGTACAAAAGGTGGGCTAGAAGCAATCCGGCAGGTCCGGCGCCGATGATGGCGACCTGTGTGCGCATCACCACTTTCCTCCCAAGGAAATTATTGGCTATTGGGTGGATGATAGCGTCAGCGAACCATTGGCACAGGACACGCATCCATCAAAAAATTGGATTTTTCATCGCCCCTTTGCCATGCTGCACCGCATGAACCGGAAAGCCAGCAATCCTGTGCCCCGCTTCTTCCTGTACGGGGAGGCGGAGGCCAAGGCGGATGAACATTTCATCCATGCCGAAACCCTGGAACGGCGCAGCCAGCCCAGCGGCTGGCACATCCAGCCGCATGCCCATGCCGACCTGAACCACGTCTTCGTGATCGCCAGCGGTGGCGGTGACCTGCTGTCGGGTGGGGAGCGGGAGGCGTTCACGGCACCCTGCCTGCTGCTGATCCCCGCAGGCGAGGTGCATGGATTCCGCTGGAACGCCGACAGCCAGGGGCATGTGGTGACCTTTGTGGAACCGATGCTGCGCGGGCTGGCACGGCGGGAACCGGGATTGGGGGAGCTGTTCAGCCGGGCGACGACGGTGCCGCTGGCGGATGAGGGGGCGGATTGCCTGCGGCTGGCGGCCCTGCTGGAGGCCGAGATGGCGGGCGGCAGCGTGGGCCGGTCGCTGCTGGTGGAGGCGGCGCTGATGGCGCTGCTGGTCCATGCCTGGCGGGCTGCGCGCCTGTCGGCGGGCGGTGGCGGGGCGGCACGCGGGCCACGGGCGGCCCTGGTGGCGCGCTACCGCGATCTGATTGAGGAACAGTACCGGGCCGGATGGGGTGTGGCGCAGTTCGCCGACGCGCTGGGGGTCACGCCGGGGCGGCTGCGCGCGGCCTGCATCGCTGTGACGGGCCATCCGCCGATCGACCTTTTGCATGACCGGCTGCTGGCGGAGGCGAAACGCAGCCTGCTTTACAGCGACTTGGGCGTGGCGGAGGTGGCGTTTGAACTGGGGTTCAGTGACCCGGCTTACTTCAACCGCTTCTTCACGGGCCGGGTCGGCTGTTCGCCCGGCCGGTTCCGGCAGGGGGCGGCAGGGTAGCCGCCCCCTGCCCCATTCTCATGCGATGCGCAGGCCCAGCCAGCGGCGGGCCGTTGGCAACTGGCGCAGGATGGCCAGATCGATCAGGGCCACGATGATCACCGACAGGCCCAGCAGCGGCAGGAACAGCGCGAAGAACAACAGGATCATGCCCATGACAGCGGGGCTGCCCCGCATGCGCAGGGGCGGTGGTGCGCCCAGGGCACCGGTGGGCCGGCGGGTCCACCACATCACGACCCCACTGACCGACAGCAGGACCAGACCCAGCGCCGCGATGACACCCAGCGCCTGGTTGAACCAGCCGAACAATTGCCCCTCATGCGCCGCGATGCCGACACCGACGACCCGGTCGATGATATGGCGGTCGGCGAAATCCTCCCGCCGGATCTGGGTGCCGGTGGCCCCGTCCAGATCGATGGAGACGCGGTTGGGCCGGTTGGCCGTCATCGACCGCACCGCCCAGTTGCCGCCCGCCTTGGCCGGCAGGTTGATCTGTACCGGGGCGGCGAGGTTCATTGGCGTGACCGTGGCCACCACGTCGGACAGGGTTACGGCCCCCACCATCATGTCATCCATGGACAGGCCGCCATGGTCCATCGGCTGGGTATCGGCATGTTCGTGGGCATCATGGCCGGCGCGCTGGGCCTTGCGGCTGGTGGTCCAGTCCTGCTTGATGGCGGCGGTTCCCGTCGCCTCCCGCACGGCCTTGAAGGCCCCGCCCCAGACGCTGGCCCAGGGCAGGCCGGTCAGCAGCAGGAACAGGGCCAGGAACGATATCCACAGGCCGGTAACGGCATGCAGGTCGCGCCAGAAGGTGCGCCCGCCCGCCGACAGCCTTGGATAGACCACGCCGGCCAGCCCCTGGCGGTCGCGCGGCCACCAGAGGTACAGCCCGCTGACCACCATGACGATGCCCCAGCAGGCGGCCAGTTCCACGAACCAGGACCCCTGGTCACCCATCAGCAATTCGCCATGGAAGGTCTTGATCTGGTTCATCAACCGGTCTTCTTCCGGGATGGAATGCAGGATAGCCAGGGTCTGGGGATGGACATAGACCCGCCACATCGCCCCCTGCCCGTCGCGGACCAGGACGCGGGCGGCGTCGTCGGCCTCCACAGGCAGGATATAGCTCTTCAAACTCCCGCCCGGCACGGCGGCCAAGGCAGCCATAGCCTGGGCATTGGCATCCGCCGCCGGGCCGGTCAGGACCAGATTGTCATAGGGCCTGTCGATCAGGGCCTCCACCTGCGGCTTGAACAGGTAGAGCGCGCCGGACAGGGCCAGGGCCACGATGAAGGGCACGCAGAACAGGCCAGCATAGAAATGCCAGCGCCAGATGGTGCGGTAATCCAGCCAGCTCTTGGCGGGAGCCGCCTTATCCGTTCCGGCGCCGCCGGAAGTCTTGATCGACAGGTCCGTCATGGCGTCAGCCCTTCCATTTCAGTTCAAGCGTGAAGGTGCGTTGCGGATAGGGGTGGAAAACCCAAGCCTTGTCGTTGCCAATGTTATCGACACCAACGCTGAGCTGGGTTTCTTCCGTCATGTCCCAGGACAGTTTGGCGTCGAAGATCATCAGTTCCGACGTATAGCCATAGGTGTCCCCGCGCTGCGTCCCCTCCAGATTGGTGTTGGGACGCGAGGCATAGCGCCAGCCGGTGGAGACCTGCCAGTCGTCGGCAAACTTGTACCTGGCATTGCCGTTCAGGCGCCATTTCGGGATGCGCGGGAACTGCACCCCTTCGGAAGCGGGGACGGAACGGTTGCGCACCGTTTGGGCATCAATCCAGGCGGCGTTGAAATCGACATTCAGGCCATCGATACCGGCGACGTCGGAGGCCTCCACGATGCCTTCCACGCCCCACTGACGCACGATGTCGATATTCTTGAAGGACGAGGTCACGACGCCGAACTGGTTGAACCCCTGCTGGCTGAAGATTGCGTCTTCCACGCGCTGATAAAAGACACTGCCGGTAAAGCGGACAGTGTCGAAGGCCCGGCGCAGCATCAGGTTGGCGTCGCGCGACTTTTCCGGCTTCAGGTTGGGATCGAAGCTGTTGATGTCGAAATTGCCATTGCCGTCCAGGCGGCCCTGGAACAGCTCACCCACCGTGGGATAGCGGGTGGCGGTGGCCAGGCTGAGCTGGCCGACCCAGTCGGCGGGAAGGTCGGCCTGGATGCCGGCGGACGGGTTGATGGAGGTCTCTTTACGGTCGGTATAGGACTGATATTTCGGCGCGCCGGCGACGCGGGTGCCGATACGCCCGTCAAAGGCCCGCCAATTGTCCAGGCGCACGCCGCCGGTCAGTTTGATGCCCGGCGCGACCTGCCACGCATCATCGATGAAAGCACCCAACTGGCGGGAACGGCCCCCCGTGCGCGTCGTGAAGGTGGGCGTGGCGCCGCTGCGCCAGTTGCTGACGCCATAGATGGTCTGATCGGTTTCATAGAGGCTGCTGTTGAAGCCCACCGCCAGCTCATGATCGCCCAGGCTGCGTTCCAACTGCCCGTCACCGGTCCACCAGCCGGTATCACCCTGGCGCGTGTCCGTACCGGCCCCGCTATTGATGCCGTTCAGATAGCCGGTGGAAGCGCGGGCCCGCTGTTTGTCGATCACGAAGCGTGACAGGTTCAAGCTGGCCTGCCAGTCGCCGATGGGGCCTTCCAGCTTTGCCCCGCCCAGGATTTCCCGGCGCTCGGTCAGGGACAGGTTGATGGCGGGCATCGTATATTGCCGGCCCTCCACCGATACGCGGCCCGTGAAGACCGGGTTGCCGGCGGCGTCACGCAGATAGGTGGTGGGGGTAGTGCCGTCATACTCGCTGGTCCACAGTACGGCCAGCAGAGAGGCGTTCCAGCCATCGCCGAAATCATAGCCGATGCGGCCGCGCAGCTGATCCTGCGTGGTGTCCTCCACCGAAAAGGCGCCGGACACGGGCGTCTTGGTGATCAGGCCGGGATCGGTCACCGCCCCGGTCACCACTGTCGATGCGGCGGTCCCGGTGGCGGGCGTCAGCTGATAGAACTGCATCGGGTGGCCCTGATTCTCCAGCCGACGATAGGACAGGCGGGCGCTCCACGGGCCGTCCTTCTGCTTCCAGCCGAAACCGGCCTCACCCGTATAGCCGTCAAAGTCGCGGTCGGTGCCGTACTGCTTGTAGGGCTGGATGAAATACTGGGCCGTGGCAAAGGCTTCCAGCCCCTCCTTCGGGGGCTTGGTGGTGATGGAGATGATGCCGCCCATCGAATTACCCGGATAGCGGGACGAATAGGGGCCATAGACGATGTCGAACTGCTGCACCTCGCCAGGGCCCACCACGCCCCATTTCGGCGGGAAGCCGAAGCTGTTGCCCAGCAGGTTGGAGACGACAAACCCGTCCACCAGCACCAGCGAGCGGGCCGATTGCGTGGAGTGCGTGCCACGGAAACCGGGAACGGCATTGGCGTCGCCGATGAAGCGTTTGCGCACGAAGAAATTCGGCGCGTATTTCATCAGGTCTTCGACATTGACGGCATTGATGGCCGCGAACTGTTCCGCCCCGAGCGACACGGACAGGCCGCGCGGCACGATGGTGATGGGGGCGTCACGCTGGCCGATGACGATCACTTCCTGCACCGGGGCGGCGTCGGCTACCTGGGTGTCCTGGGCGAAGGTGGGCGTGGAAAGGGCGATGAGGGCGACCGAAGCCAGGCTGCGGGCGCGAAACGGCGTGCGGGGCACTGTACTGTCCTCCGGCGGCCGGCCCCGCGATCATGCGATGCTCAAGCAGGGGGCGCCAAAAAAAGGGATGGTCCTGGGATGATGGGTGTCAATAAGCCCAGGACTGGGGCGGTGCCCGCGCCCCCAAGGTCGGCCCGCACAACAGGCGCCGCCGCCGCGTACCCATGAAGGGCCGCAGAACAACAATATCCCCCGCGACCGGCAGCAGCAGCGCCAGCAGCAGCAGGACGGGACCCAGCAGGGTCATGGCCATGAAAGGGCAAAGGCCCTGATGGCCGGTATCGGCGGGGGGATTGTCATCCCCGCCATCGCCATCCACCAGGATGCTGGCGGAACCGGCGCCGGTACAGATGACCAGCCAGCCCTTGCCGTTATCCGGGTTCATGTTGGGCATGTAGCCGCCGGGGATCATCCCGCGCAGCAGCAGGGCAAGCAACAGCATCCACGGCGCGAAACGCCGTGCAACGCCGATTGCGGAGAGGAGAGTGCCCTTACCCATAGCTGGTTAATGAGGCCAGGATGGCCCCTTGGTCAATGGCCGAAAGATGCGACCGAATGGCATTCGCGTCGAGACCGAGCCGAAAACATGTCCCGGCCCGGTCCACGCCCGTCAAAGGCCGGCGACCGACCCCAGGATCAACACGACCGAGGCGGTCAGCAGCATCACCCAGGTCAGCAGGATGCCGACCATACGGCCGGGGCTCTTGCCGCCGGGATTGGCGGTCAGGCCCTGGGCGTGCAGGACGCGGCCCAGGAACAGGGCGGCGCCCAGCCCATGCACAATGGCCGGCTGCCGGCCCGACAGTTCCACCAGCACCAGCAGGATCAAGGCGGTGGGCACATATTCCACGAAATTACCCTGCACCCGGATGGCCGCATGCAGGTCCTTGTGACCACCATCGCCCAGCGACACGCTGTACCGGCGGCGATACATCGATACGCGATAGCTCAAAACCAGCAGCAGCACGCCCAGCAAACCCGCGTACAGTGCGGTGATACCCATCTGCATGTTTCCCCCAAACCCGATTGTTGTTTCGTCATGGTCACCATACGGGGGGATCACTCCCCCCGCAACGCGAAGCCCACCGCCTGTGCGATGACGCCGGTGTCCGACAGAAGCCGGCGATGGCCGAGCCCCTGTACCAGATGCGCCCTGGCGCCCGGCCATACGGATGCCAGCTGCAAGCTGTCCGCCACCGGCATGATGCGGTCATCGGCGGAATGGATCAGCAGGGCCGGCGTGCCGGCATGCCCGTGCAGATGCAAGGCGGCCAGCGGCTGTCCCAGCGCCCGATCGATCTCCCGCCCCAGCGCGTGTTCGCCATCCAGGTCCAGACGCAGGACATGCGCGATCTGACGAAGCGGCAGGGTCAGATCGGCCAGCGGGGCCAGAAGGATGGCACGGCCCGCCTGGAACCCGTTCTGGAGTGCCAGGGTCAGGGCCGTGGCACCCAGCCCATGGCCGATCACCGCCGCCACCTTGCCGCCGGCTGCCGCCGCCACCGCCCGGATGGCGCGGGCCATGTCCAGCAGGTTGGTCTCGTCACCCGTGCTGCGGCCATGGGCCGGGGCGTCGAAGGCCACGACCCGGGCGCCGGCGTTGAGCAGCGGCTGCACAAAGCCCAGCATGTCATGCACCTGCCCTTCCCAGCCATGGGCCAGCAGCACCAGCGGTGCGTCTTCCCCCCGCCCCGCGCCCCAGAGGCGGGCGGCGAGGTGAGGGGTGAAGCCAGGAACGGCCAGCACCATGGCGCCTGCCGGTTCGGGCAGGGCCGGCGGCGCCACCGCACGCTCCGGCTCCAGATACATGCGCCGCCCCTCAGCCAGCAGGTGGCTTTCGCGTGACCAGGGGTGGAACAGGCCCGTCAGCCCATCCAGCCAGGAGTGGTTGTCTTGGCTATTTTTACGAACGTTCGTGCTTTTTTCAGACAAAAAAGAAGCCATGAACTTTCCCCCTGATGGGGGCGTCCGTCCATCCGGGCGGGCGCCGTGATGAAACCTGTCCGGCCCGCCGCACGCGGGACCGGACCAACCTTAAGCCTGTATCCGCGCCCGGTCGAGGAGACCGCGAACAGCGATACGAACCCAACTCACATATTTCGGGTTCTTGAGAAGGCGATATGCCTGCGCGAACCCGTCACAAAGCAGAATGCCCTCAAAGGCGACCTGTTCGACGTCTATGTCAGGCCGCAAATGACCTTCCTCAACGGCGCGGCGGACAGCACCGACAATAACCCGCCGCATCTCTTCCTGATGTTTGGCGATCAGGTCGCGGATGGGGCCGGGACGATCATCAAACTCGATACAGGCAGACTGGATGGGACACCCACCTGGAAGCACCGGGTCCAGTGTCCAGGAAATCCAGTTCTCAAACAATGCCACGACCCGCGGCAGGCCGCGCGGCTGCGCCAGGGCGGGACGCACCACCGTGTCGGCGAACAGCGCCGCCGCATGGTCCAGGACGGCGGCCTGCAACAGTTCCTTGCTGCCGAAATGGGCGAAAAGCCCGGATTTCGACATTCCCAGCCGGTCGGCCAGTGTCCCGATGGTCAGGCCGGTCAATCCGTCCGTGCTGGTCATCGCCAGCGCCTGGTCCAGGATTGCGGCGCGTGTGCGTTCGCCCTTGCTCATAGGGTCCAAATAATACGAACGGTCGTACTATTGTCAAGCCCATGGCAAATGGGAAGTAATCAGCGTAAAGCTTGGCTGGCCTGCGCCTGTCGCGGGTGTTGCCGCTGCCAAGGGGTCCGCCGCCATGTCCGCCGCTTTCGAACGCCGAACTTTCGCACCGGGCGAGCTGATCTTCAAGGAGGGTGATCCTGGCGACAGCCTTTATGTCGTGGAAAATGGCCGTGTGCGCATCTGGCGGGGTGATACGGACCATCCGACGGTGATCGGCCGGGTC
>CALRNG020000095.1:0-10243 GCA_943369495.1 Rhizobium sp. Q54 | reverse complement strand
AATGCCTGGCGCTGGCCGATGACGGGCCGGTAAGGCTCTCCTGGCCGATGCGGGTGCGGGAGGGTACGGTATGACCACAGCCTCTGAAACCCTGGCGCGGCATGCGCTGTCGGTTGAATGGTCGGCACTCCCGGATGCGGCGCAGGCGGCGGCGCGGACCTTCCTGCTGGACACGCTGGGTGTGGGCATTGCGGGCAGCCGGGCCGCCTTTGCCGATAATGTGACCAACGCGGCGCGCGGCTGGGCAGGCAGTGGTGCCGCACCCATCCTGGGCCGTGCCGTCACGGTCAGCGGGCCGCAGGCGGCCTTCATCAACGCCTATCAGATCCACGCGCAGGAATTTGACTGCGTGCATGAAGGGGCCGTGGTGCATCCGCTGGCCACCATCCTGTCGGCCCTGATGGCCGATACGGCGCGGTTGCCGGGCAGGGTGACGGGGGCTGATTTCGGGGCCGCCATGGTGGCAGGCGTGGATATCGCCGCTACGCTGGGCCTTGCCGCGACGACCCCGCTGAAATTCTTCCGGCCTGCCACGGCGGGCATTTTTGGCTGCGTCGCGGCCCTGTCCCGCCTGCGTCGGCTGGACACCGCCACCACGGTCAGCGCCTTCGGCCATGCCCTGGCCTTCGCGTCGGGCACCATGCAGGCGCATGTGGAGGGCAAGCCCGGCCTGCCGCTGCAGATCGCACATGCCGCGCAGGCCAGCCTGATGGCCATCGACCTGGCCATGGCCGGTCTGCCGGGGACGGATGGCAGCATCGACGGTCCCTTCGGCTATCTGACCCTGTTCGAGACAGCATCCGACCTGAAACCGCTGCTGGCGCTTCTGGGTCAGGTCTGGCGCATCGCGGAGGTCAGCCACAAGCCGTTCCCCACGGGCCGTGCGGCCCATGGGGCCATCGTGGCGACACAGGCCCTGATGCGCGATCACGGTGTCACACCCGCCAGCCTGGATAGTCTGACCTATACCGCCCCGCCGCTGATCCAGCGACTGGTGGGCCGTCCGCTGCCGGCATATCCCGGTGCCATGACGGCCAATTATGCCCGCCTGTGCTTTGCCTGGCTTGGTGCCGTGGTGCTGATGCGGGGCACGGTGGGCCTGACCGATTTCGCTGACGGTCGGTTGACCGACCCGGCCCTGCACACGCTGGGCGCGCGTATCCGCGTGGTGGCCGACACAAACACCGACCCCGCCGCCTTCACCCCGGCGGTGGCAGAGGCGGTTCTGAGCGATGGCCGGGTCGTGACGGTCCGCATCGACAGCCAGTTGGGCAGCCCCGCCAGCCCGCTCAGCCGGGAACAGCATCTGCGCAAATTCCGCGCCTGCCTGGATTTCGCGGGCTTCACAGGCTTGGCCGACCCGCTGATCCAGGCCATCGACAGTTTGAGCGAACAGGAAGACATGGCCGCGCTGCTGCGCCGGGCCGCCGGCCTTGCCGGATAAACCACAGGAGACGGGACCCATGGACGGGCACAAGACCTATTTCAACGCCGTGGACTGGGACGCGCTGCAAAAGGATCATCCGATCGGCGATGATTTCGTGCGCTTCGCGACCAAGACCAGCCGGGACGAGCTGACCGCGCATCAAAACCGCCTGTTCATGCGCTGTGTGGCCCGCGCCTGGGCCACGCCCTTCTATCAACGCCTGTGGGGTAAGGCCGGGATTGAGAAGGGCGATATCCGCTCCATTGCGGATCTGCCGCGGCTGCCCAGCTTCGACAAATCCGACATCATGGCCAGCCTGGACTTCGCGCCGCCCTTTGGCGATTTCTCCGGCTTTACGTCCTACCCGGACGGCGAACGTCCGCCCGTCATCTTCCACACCACCAGCGGCACGACCGGCAAGCCGCAGGTCCTGCTGTTCGGGGCGAAGGGGCGGGAAGCGCAGAACCTGCTGCTAGGCCGGCTCTACCGTTTCCAGGGCTTGGCACCCGATGATGTCGTCCATTCCGTCTATGGCCACGGCATGATCAATGGCGGCCATTATGTGCGCGAAAGCGTGGTGCATTGGACCTCGGCGATCTTCATGTCGGCGGGCACGGGTGTGGAAACACGCTCGGTACAGCAGATCCAGTTGATGAAGGAATTCGGTGCCACGGTGATCGTCGGCTTTGCCGATTACATCAAGAAGCTGGCGGAAGTGGCACGCGAACAGGGCCTGGACCCGGCCCGCGACCTGAATATCCGCATGATTTCCGGCCATCTGGGCCGGGAGGACAAGGACAGCCTGTCCCGCGCCTGGGGCGGGGCCAAATGTTTTGACTGGTACGGTGTCGGCGATACGGGCTGTATTGCGGGGGAGGGGCCGGATCGCGACGGTCTGTATGTCATGGAAGACGCCCAGTACCTGGAGGTCTGCGACATTGACAGCGGCAAGCCCGTGCCCGACGGCGCCCTGGGCGACATGGTCGTTACCTGCCTGTACAAGGATGATATCCACCCGATCATCCGCTTCAACACCCATGATGTGACGCAGGTCCGCACCGATGCCTCTGCCATCGGCGTGGTGTATAAGCGGATTGAGGGCTTCATGGGCCGTTCCGACAATATGGTAAAGATCCGCGGCATCAACATTTTCCCGCAGGCCGTGGGGCCGATGCTGGATGGTGTGCCCGGCATCACCGGTGAATTCATCTGCAAGGCGGTGCGCGACGCGGCGGGCCGGGATGAGTTCGTGGTGGTGGCCGAAACCAGCGCCAGCGGCGATGATCGTCAGGGCGTGGCCGAGCGCTGCCGCGCCGTCCTGAAACAGAAGATCGGGATCGAGGTAGCGGTGGAACTGGTCGATCATCGCGCCACGGCCCCCCTGACCCAGATCGATGTCCGGCAGAAGCCCATCCGCCTGATAGACGAACGGTTCGCGAAGTGATGATGGACAGCACCAACCCCCAGACAGCCGGTGCCGCCGCCCTGGCCGGACTGTACCGCAGCGGGGCGACCAGCCCTGTCGTCGTGACGCGGGCCTGCCTGGACCGGATCGCGGCCCTGGACGGACAGGTCCGCGCCTTTACCCAGGTGATGGGCGAGCAAGCCCTGGCTGCCGCAACGGCCTCCGCCGACCGCTGGGCGGCGGGAAAGCCGCTGTCGGCTGTGGATGGTGTGCCCATCGCGGTGAAGGCCAATATCGCTGTTGCCGGGGCCTTCTGGCATGCCGGTATCGGGGCCTATCGCGACCGGGTGGCGGACCGGGATGCCGATTGTGTAGCGCGGCTTCGGGCGGCGGGGGCCATTATCCTGGGCACCGTCAACATGCATGAAGGGGCACTGGGGGCCACCACGGATAATTGCTGGTTTGGACGGACGGAAAATCCGCTGCGGCCCGGCTTCACCGCTGGCGGGTCCAGCGGCGGCTCGGCGGCCTGTGTCGCGGCGGGCATGGCGGCGGCGGCGCTGGGTTCCGACACGATGGGATCGGTGCGTATCCCCAGCGCCTATTGCGGGCTGGCGGGGTACAAGCCGGCACGCCGGGCCATCAGCATTGATGGCGTCATCCCGCTTTCCACCACGCTGGACCATGTCGGCGTGCATGGGCGCACCGTTGCTGACTGCGCCCTGATCGCAGCCTGTGCCGGTGCGGGCGCGGCGGCGATCCCCGCCAGCCTGTCCGGTCTGCGTCTGGCCGTGCCCGACTGGCGCCAGCGGGTGGCGGCACCGGATTTCGTCTGGGCCGCACGTGACGCGGCGGCAGGGCGGCTGCTGTCCGCCGGCATGGTCAGCATCGATGCTGACATGCCCGACTATCTACCCGGTCAGGCGCGCCGTCTGGGCCTGCTGGTGTCGGAGGTGGAGGGGCTGAACGCCCATGCCGCCCAACTGGCCCAGGGTGAGGAGGGTTTCTCGACAGAATTCCTGTCGCTGCTGCGCTGGGGCGGCAAGCAGTCAGCGACCAAGGTGGCAGCGGCCTATCAGGGGCTGGATGCCATCCGGCTGGCGGGCCTGGCCTGGCTGGCGAGGGTGGACGCCATCCTGCTGCCCACCGCCCCGCAGACGGCATTTCCCTTCACCGACCCGGTGCCCGCCAATCAGGCGGATTTCACGGCACTGGCCGACTTTATCGGCTGCCCCGCTGTGGCCGTTCCGGCGGGCCTGTCGCCCGATGGTCTGCCCTTGTCGGTGCAGGTCATGGGCCGCGACGCCGCCACCGTACTGGCCGTGGCATCCGCTCTGGAATGATGGTGCGGGCCGGGGGTTCCGCCGGCCCGGCCCTGCTTCACGGCTTCAGGATGCTGTCGAAGAAATCGACGGTGTCCTGCAGCGCCTTCACGTGCGTGCGGCGCATCAGTTCCCGGTCCGGCGCCATCCAGCCATGGTTGACGCCGGGATAGACCACCATGCGGGCCGTGACACCGGCGGCTGTTAACCTGTCCAGCATCACCTTGGCCTGGATCACCGGCACCGCCGCATCCAGTTCTCCATGCAGCAGCAGGAAGGGTGGCGTCCTGGCATCGACATAGGTGATGGGGCCGACCGCCTTGATCTCCTCCACACAATCGGCGGCATCTTTGCAGCTCAGGAAATCGTAGATCGGCTTGAAATCCTCCGGCGGGCGCGGCCTGTCGGTGACGGTGAAATCATAGATCCCATACCAGGGCGCGGCGGCCTGAACACAATCGCCCTTTTCCACCGGGGCGGACCGATCACAATCCACCGCCGCCATGGCCGCCAGATGACCGCCCGCACTATCTCCGAACACGCCCACGCGGGTCGGGTCGATGCCATAGGCGGCGGCATTGGCCCGCAGCCAGCGGATGGCGGCGTCCACATCCTGGCTTTGCGCCGGAAAGGTGGCCTCCGATTTCAGCCGGTAATTCACCGCTGCCACGGCATAGCCGCGCGCCGCCAGATCGGCCAGCACAGCCGGGAAGTTGGCAAAGGCGGCCAACCCACGCGAATTGCCCATGGCCCAGCCGCCACCATGGATATAGACCAGCAACGGGCGATCCTTCGCCCCCTGCTTGCGGTAGATGTCCAGCTTCAGCGGGCGATAGCCTGGAATGGTGGCATAGGTCAGGTCGGGCAGGGCCACCACATCGCCGGGAAAGGGCACCGGCAGTTTGGGCAGCGTGTCCTCCTGGCTCCAACCGGTACCCACCTCCGCCGTCACCGGCTCCCCGGCCCCGGCGGAAACGGTCAGCAACAGGGCAAGCGTGGACAACAGCAAGCGTGCGCGCATGGGCGGGTTCTCCGGGAGAAACGGTGGATGGGGCGGGCTTGGTTCACGCCACGCGAAACGGATCATCCACGGCCCCACGGTCCCGCGCCTGTTCTCCCGTCGCATCTATCCACGGATCGGATAGGTCCGCGCATAATCGCCAGTTGCGTGACCACTGCACGGAATGGGGCGAAATCCCGGATCGACGGTGGGCCGCCATTGGTGGGAAGCTCAGCGGCAGGCGCCATCAGGTTCCTGTACTTCACGGACAGGGAACAGGCTTGCGTGAGTTATTGATATATCATTATATCAAATAAAGCTGCTGTGCTGCGTCCCCCACTCAAGGACCCATCAATGAACAACCGCATCGTCCTGGCCCGGCCTACCGGCCCGTCACCTGTGCCAGAGGATTTTCGGCTGGAGCAAGTGGCGATGCCATCACCAGGCCCGGGCCAGGCGCTGATCCGCGTTGATCACGTCTCACTGGACCCCTATATCGCCAGCGCGCTGCGTGGCCGGCATATGTCAGGCGGGGTTCCCGTGGACGGCGTCGTGCCGGGAGAGGCCGTGGGCACCGTCCTTGAAAGCCGGGGCGATGGATTGGTGGCGGGTGACCGGGTGCTGTGCCGCGCTGGTTGGCAACAATTCACCGTGGCCGATATCGCGCCCACGGGCGTGGCCCAGGGACCGCTGAGCCCGGCGGCGCAGAAGATCACCCTGCCGGATGGCGTTTCCTACACGGCCCTTCTGGGTGTGCTGGGCATGCCGGGCCTGACGGCCTGGGCCGGTACCATCAAGATGCTGAAGCCCATTCCGGGCGACACATTCGTCGTGTCCGCTGCCACCGGCCCCGTCGGGGCCACGGCGGGGCAGTTGGCCAAGCGCATGGGCGCGCGTGTCGTCGGCATCGCCGGCGGGTCGGAGAAATGCAGCTTCGCGGTGGAGAGTTTGGGCTTTGACGCCTGCATCGACCATCGCGACCCGGACTGGGTGGCGAAACTGGCCGCCGCCTGCCCAGGTGGCATTGACTGCTATTATGACGGTGTCGGTGGGCGCATCCTGGAAGGCGTGCTGAGCCATCTGGCCATGGGGGCCCGCGTCGTTCTGGTCGGCATGATGGAACAGTATAAGGCGGCTGCCCCGCTGCCCGGTCCCAATCTGGTCCCCGTTATCAAGTTCCGCGCCACGGTCGAGGGACTTGTCGTCTATGACCATTGGGCGGACCTGGCCAATTTCCGCAGACGCGTGGCCCCGTTGGTCCGCGACGGCAAAATGATCGTGCGCGAAGAACGGGTGGCGGGCCTGGCGGCAGCACCCGACGCCCTGATCCGTCTTATGGCGGGCGGCAATTTCGGCAAGATGGTTCTGGATATCTGAGATCACACCCAGATGCGGTCAGCGCATTGGGGTGTGATCCGGCGGCTGCCGCCGCCGCGCGCCACATGGCGCGAAGCCAAGCCCACGGATGTGGGCGCCGGCGACTGAGGTCACTGATCGGTGCCGATCAGTGAAACATGGCATGAGGCAGATGATGAGCAGCATTCCCCACACCGTCCCGCGTATCGACAGCCCGACCTTCCTGGTCCTGGCCTATGACATTGCAGACAGCGCCAAGGCAGTTTTTCTGCGTGATGAACATATGGAGGGTCATCTGGGCCATATGGAGGCCAACTGGACCCGCTATGTCAGCGCGGGGCCGATGCGCACCGATGATGGCAAGGGCTATGTCGGGTCCATGTTCCTGCTGAAGGCGGCCAACCGGGCGGATGTTGATGCCCTGATGATCGGCGATCCCTATTTCCGCTGCGGCCTGTATGAGCGGGTAGAGGTATTTCCGGCCGTGGTGGCCATCGGCACGGCCATTGGTGGCCGTATCTGGGCTGATGCAGCACAGCTGAAGGGCGCGCCGGCGACGGTTGTGTCCAAGGGCTGATCGTCGTTCAATCGGGCATGCAAAAGGCCCCGCCTGCCGGATCGCAGGCGGGGCCTTTGTCTCTTGTCGATCAATGTTCGACGCGCCGTTCCAGGGTCCAGTCCCAGCGGCGGGTGGGCATCTGGTCCACCGGTTCCTGCTGGCTGCCGGCCTTCCAATCCAGGTAGGCCTCGCCGATTTCGCGGGCGGCTTCCTTCAGGTCGGGCAGGTAGCGGCTGGCAAAGACGGCCTCCGTCACGGCCTTGTCCATGAAGCGCATGCCCACACAGCCCAGCAGGGCGGACCCCGCATAAAGCGGGACGGCGGCGGTGGATTCGCCGCGATATTGCCGGATATTGATGGAGTAGCCGGCCTTGCGGATGCTGCCCAGCATCTTCTCGATCATATCGCGCTGCCGGCCAGCGCCTTCCATCTCCGCCCCGGAGCCGAGCGCGATGTCCAGCAGGGCCGCGCGCTGCGGCGCAGGACTGAAGGCCAGATAGGTGCGGCCCGATGCGCTGTTCAGCAGCGGCAATCGCACGCCGGCATTATAGCGTTCCAGGGCCAGCGGGCTGTGCTTGTCGGTGGTGTGCCGGACCAGCATGCCATTGCCCTGGTTGGTGCTGATCGACACGGGCCAGACCAGCTTGCGGCCCAACTCACCCAACAGCGGCTGTGCCACGTCGCTGATCCAGGCCTCGTCGTCGTACCCGTCAGACAGGCCCCGCACCAACACGGTCAGGCGGTAGCGGTCGTCCGACCCGTCGCGCACCGCATAGCCGGCGGAACACAGCGTCTCCAGAACCCGGTAGGCGGTGGTGCGGGGCAGGTCGATGGCATTGGCCACGTCCGTCACCGTCACGCCATTGCGGCTGTTCAGCACCTGCAGAACGTCCAGCACACGCAGCATCGCCCGAACAGGTTTGATCTTGTCCATTCCCGAACCTCACTGACGCGCCAACAATCAACCGACCACATCGATCATGACGGCGAATTAAAACTGTAACCGAACAAAATGCTCGCATGTCCACCTGTCGGATAAGGCAGGCAGCAAATGATGCCGTTCTGGCGGCTTCCTGCGGATTTTTCGGGCGCGGCGGGGGCCTGCATAATCGCCTGCCGGATAATAAAGCGGCAAATGCCCGCTAGGCTTACATTTTTCACGGACACCGGCACGTCCGCCGTGTGGACAAGGGACAGAAGCTGCCTATCCAGGCGGCAGGGGTGCGCCGTTTTATCATTCGTGACGCCGATGATGGGTCGGCCGTCAACGAATCGAAGGCTGCAAATGCCCATGAGCAAAGCGAGAATAACGGTTGTCGGTGGGGGCATCGGCGGGTTCACGGCGGCCATCGCGCTGTTGCGCCAGGGTTTTGCCGTCACGCTGCTGGAAGCGGCGCCCGCCTTTGCCGAGGTTGGCGCCGGCGTCACCCTGTCGCCCAATGCCATGAAGGGGTATGTGTATCTGGGGCTGGCAGAGCGGATTGCCGCCGCCGGTGTCGAACCCGCGCGCCAGCGTATCCAGCATTGGCAGGATGGCCGGTTGCTGCGGTCCATCGACCGTTCCGACATGCGCGCCCGCTATGGCGCCCCCTATGTCTATATCCACCGCGCCGACCTGCACGCCATCCTGGTGGACGCCGCCGAAAATGCCGGTGGCCGGCTGCTGACCAATGCCGGGGTGGTCGCGGTGGAAGGAACCACCGCCATCCTGCAGGATGGCCGCCGGATTGAGGGCGACCTGATCATCGGTGCCGACGGCCTGAAATCCGTCGTCCGCCGCCTGTTTGAACCGGTTCCGGCGCATTTTACGGGACATGTCGCCTGGCGTGCCCTGGCCCCGGTGGAAGGGGCGTTGAAGGAGTTGGTGGAATGGCCCGGCATGCATATCGGCCCGAACCGCATGGTGGTCCGCTATCCCGTGCGGGGCGCCAGGATCGTCAATATGGTATTCTTCGCCCGTCAGGAGGGCTGGACCCAAGATGGCTGGGCCATTCCGGCGGAGCGGTCGGATCTGGAAACCACCTTCGCCGGCTGGGCACCGGAGGTGCAGGCTATGATCGCGGCGGTGCCGGAGGGCAAGGTCTATAAATGGGCCATCAATGCCCGCCGACCGCTGGATAACTGGATCATTGAGGATAAGGTTGCCCTGCTGGGCGATGCCGCCCATGCCATGACTCCCTTCATGGGGCAGGGGGCCGCCTGCGCCATCGAGGATGCCATCATCCTGTCGCGCGCCCTGGGTGACAGCGCCAGCACAGGCGAGGCGCTGCGCCGCTATGTCGCCGCCCGCCATGAACGCGCCACCTTCATCCAGCTGGAATCCAACGCCAATGCCGACCGGATGCAGGCCGCCAATACCGAATTGTTCGGGATGGAGGGCCTGCGTAACGAGGATACGTTGGGCCTGCTGGATTATGATTGCCGCACCGTTCCCGTCTGATTGCTGGTGACCAAACCAATGTCCCGTAAAGCCCTGCCGTTTGACGGCCTTCCCGTCTCCGCCACCACGCGGGCCTTTCTGGCCGAACGGCATGGGTTGTTCATTGATGGGCACTGGCGGACCTCCCTGTCCGGCGCCACGCTGGACAGTTTTGATCCCGCCACCGAACTGCATCTGGCGACGGTGGCATCCGGCGGGGCCGGGGATATCGATGCGGCGGTGCAGGCCGCGACCCGTGCCTTTCACGGTCCCTGGTCGCGGCTGAAGGCGCGGGAACGGTCCACTCTGCTGGTCCGGGTGGCCCGGCTGCTGGAACGCGATTCGGAGTTATTCAGCGAGTTGGAGATTCTGGACAATGGCATGCCGCGCTTCATCGCCGGCCTGACTGTGTCGAACTGCGTGGAGATGTTCGATTATTACGCCAGCGCCATCCTGCGTATCGAGGGGGTGACGACCACGCCTCCGCCGCATGTGACGGCGGATGCGGAAGCGCTGACCTATACGCTGCGTGAACCGGTGGGTGTGGTTGGGCTGATCGTTCCCTGGAACGTGCCCGTCTCCACCTTGACCTTGAAGCTGGCCCCGGCGCTGGCGGCGGGCTGTACGGTGGTCGTGAAGCCTGCGGAGGAGACGCCGCTGTCGGCCCTGGCGCTGGCTCGGTTGATCCAGGAGGCGGGCTTTCCCGACGGGGTGGTCAATATCGTCAATGGTCCGGGTGAGACGGCGGGGGCGGCC
>CALRNG020000094.1:0-10247 GCA_943369495.1 Rhizobium sp. Q54 | reverse complement strand
CGACCGACCGGTAAGTCTGCGCCGGCCGCCGGCTCCGCCGGGGGAGTGGGCGCTCTTTTTGGTAACTGGTCCATCAGCCGGAAGATCACCTTCTCCATCGCTGTGCCGGTGATCATCGGCTTGGGTGCGGTGATCGGGCTCAGCGCGTCGTCGATGAGCGACGCCATGCTGGACCTCTCCCAGCGTTCCGAGAGCCAGGTCACGGAGATGATGGCGGCCCAGATGGCCGCCGCCGTCCGCTTCAAGAATTCCGACGCCGTCGCCGACAGCTATGCCGAACTGGCCTCCGCCAAGGGCACGAGCCTGGCCGCCGTGAAGGTGGTGGATGCCGATGGCGAGGTGCTGAACGAGTATCCGACCAAGGAAAAGCCGCTGCCGGCGGGCATGACGGGCTTCGATTTCGCCAAGGCCAAGATTGACAAGACCGTGGGCGAGGTGAAGGTGCAGGATCTGGGTGATTTCCTGATCGCCCAGGCGCCCGTCCGGGCTGGTGCCAACCGGGATCAGGTGGGCACGCTGACCGTGGCCTGGAGCCGCGCCAATCTGCAGTCCTCCATCTCCTCCGCCGTGATGGGCAATCTGCTTATCGCCGCCATCGTGCTGGCGGTGCTGATCGGTTTGCTGGTCTTCCTGCTGCACAAGATCGTGGGCGCGCCCCTGAAGGACATGCAGTCCGCCATGTCCAAGCTGGCGGGCGGTGACCTGACGGTTGCCGTCTCCGGCCTGGGCCGGGGGGACGAGATTGGCGCTATGGCGCAGTCGGTGCAGGTCTTCAAGGACAATGCGCTGGAGGTGGAGAATCTGCGCCGCCGCCAGGAAGAGGCGGAGCGTCAGGCCGCCATCGAGAAGAAGAAGTCGATGGAGAAGCTGGCATCCGACTTCGAGAACTCGGTCAAGGGTGTCGTGGCCGAATTGTCGGGCGCGTCCAGCCAGGTGCAGTCCACCGCCGAGGGCCTGTCGGCCTCAGCCGAAGAAAGCCGTGCGCAGACCAGCGCCGTGGCTGCCGCCACGCAGCAGGCCAGCGCCAATGTGCAGTCGGTGGCCAGTGCCACTGAGGAACTGGCCGGTTCGCTGGCCGAGATCTCCAACCAGGTCAATACCTCGGCCCGCATCGCCCGCGATGCCGCCAAGACGGCGGAGAAGACCAACGGCACGGTGCAGTCACTGGCCCAGCGCGCCCAGTCGATCGGCGACGTGGTGAAGCTGATCAGCGACATCGCCAGCCAGACGAACCTGCTGGCGCTGAACGCCACCATTGAGGCGGCCCGCGCTGGTGAGGCCGGCAAGGGCTTCGCCGTCGTGGCGTCGGAAGTGAAGTCGCTGGCCAATCAGACGGCCAAGGCCACCGAAGAGATTGCCAGCCAGATCACCACCATGCAGGACGCCACCAAGGAAGCGGTCGACGCTATCGTCGTCATCGGTCGCACCATCGCGGAGATCAATGACATCTCCGAAATGGTCGCCGGTGCCGTTGAGGAGCAGGACGCCGCCACCAAGGAGATCGCCCGCAACGTGCAGCAGGCCTCGATGGGCACCATGGAAGTGACCCGCAACATCGAAAGCCTGGAGCAGGTAGCGCATCAGACCGGCTCGTCGGCCACCGACATGCTGTCGGCTGCCCGCAACATGGCCCGCCAGTCCGGCGAGCTGGGCAATACCGTCGATCGCTTCCTGGCCCAGGTGCGCAGCGCCTGATACCATCGGTCGAAAGACCGAGGGTATCTGCGCCATACCCGCCAGTCCTGGTCCATTTCGCAGACCCCCGTCCATCCGGACGGGGGTTTTGCGTTCCAACCCTTATATCCGGAAGATGGGCCGTGCGGGGGTGGTACGGGTGGCGCTGATTTGTTAATTTAGGTTAACGGTTGTTCCGCGTCCGGGGGGCGCCACCATTGTCCGGGGACAAGATGCGGTTCTGCCGGTTCTGGCCTTTGCTGCTGATCGCGATCGCCGCCACCGCCCCGGGCGTGAAGGGGATGGAGCCATTGCCGATTGCCGCCCGCGCGGAGGAAAGCCCCCTGATCGGCTCCGTTCTGCGCACCGTGGCGGCCGAACTGCTGGCAGATGACGCGGTGCTGACCGGCCTGCGGCAGGCCGCGCGGGACAATGATGCTTTCACCTTGGATGCCATCATTCAGCGCGATGTCGCCTGGCGTCTGCAGGCCAAGCGGGGGACAGGGGCGCTGCTGGATGTGGTGATGCAGGGGGACATGTCCCGCAACCTCACCTTGGTGCGGGTGCCAAGGCAGGCCGTGCTGGCCGACCTGATGCTGACCGATGACCGCGGCCTGCTGGCGGCGGCGACCCGGATTCCCAGCGATTACGACCAATCGGACGAGGCCAAATACATCGTCCCCACGACCTCCGACCCCGGCATGGTGCATGTGGAGGAGGCCGCCTATGACGAATCGGCGGATGATTATGTGGTGGCGGCCAGCATTCTGCTGATTGACCCGCTGGACGGGCGGACGTTGGGTGTGCTGTGCGCCAATTTCACGCTGGCGGCGTTGGCGCGGGACTGAAGAACAGGGGGCGCTTTTCAACGCCCCCTGTTCCAAGATCAGGCCTTCGCCTCGTTCCCGCCATTGCTGGCCGACCAGGCCTCCGGTGCGTGCAGGAACTTTTCTACTTCGCCCAGCGTGTGGCTGTCGAAATAATTGCCGTCCCGCGCCACGCGCAGCACATCCCACCAGGTGGCCAGTGCGTGCAGCTTCACCCCCATATCGGCCATGGTCGCTTCCGATTGCGGGAAGATGCCGTAATGGAAGACGACCCAGATATGCTCGACAATGGCGCCGGCATCGCGCAGCGCGTTGACGAAATTGATCTTCGACCCGCCCTCGCTGGCCAGATCCTCGACCAGCAGTATGCGCTGGCCTTCCAGCAGCTGACCCTCGATCTGGGCGTTACGACCGAAACCCTTGGGCTTCTTGCGGACATAGAGCATAGGCAGGTCCATGACGTCCGACACGAAGGCGGCATAGGGGATGCCTGCCGTCTCACCGCCGGCCACGGCGTCAAACGCCTCGAACCCGGCCTCGCGGCACAGCTGGTCCTTGGCTGCCTGGATCAGGAAGCGGCGGGCGCGCGGGAAGCTGATCAGCTTGCGGCAGTCGATATAGACCGGGCTGGCGCGGCCCGAGGTGAAGATGAAGGGCTTCTCCGCATTGAACAGGACCGACTTGGTCTCAATCAGGATGCGGGCCGTCTGGGTAGCGGCGGTGGCGGCGTCGATCATGGTGTGTTCCTGCGGGGCGGTAAGGATCAGAGGAGGATGATTATACCAAGGGCGTGAGGTTGTGCCTCATGCCCTTGGAGGCCGGCGACCGCCGGCCCGGCGCACGTGCGCCGTGAGCCAAGCCGCCGGACGGCGGCGCCCGGCGCCTGAGGGAACGTGCATTAAACAAGTCTCCAGTCCAGGCGTTCACCCGACCGGAAGGGAAGGACAGCGGCCTTGCCATCGATATCCAGGATGTCGGGCACGATCCGGCCGCTTTTTTCCAGCGTGATGGTGTCGTCATTGGGGGCTAGGCCGTAATAGGCGGGGCCGTTCAGGCTGGTGAAAGCCTCCAGCCGGTCCAGCTTGCCCTCCTCATCAAACACCTGGGTATAGAGTTCCACGGCGGTGGCGGCGGTATAGATACCGGCACAGCCGCAGGCACTTTCCTTGGCGCCGATCGGGTGCGGGGCGCTGTCGGTGCCAAAGAAGAACCAGGGCTCGCCCGACGTCGCCGCCTCACGTAGGGCCAGCCGGTGCGTCTCGCGCTTGGCGATGGGCAGGCAATAGAGATGCGGGCGGATGCCGCCGGCAAAGATGCTGGAACGGTTGATCATCAAGTGATGGGCCGTGATCGTGGCGGCCAGCTTGCCCGTCGGTCCGTATTTGCGCACCACGGCCACACCCTCCGCCGTGGTGATATGCTCCAGCACGATCTTCAAATCGGGATGGCGGTCGCGGATTTTGGGCAGGACCGTGTCGATGAACACAGCCTCCCGGTCGAAGATATCGACCGTCTGGTCCGTCACCTCGCCATGCACCAGCAGGGGCAGGCCGACCTTGGCCATACGGTCGAGGGCAGGCGCCACCTTGTCCAGGTCAGTGACGCCATGGGCGGAATTGGTGGTGGCGTGGGCGGGATACATCTTCACGGCGGTGAAGATGCCTTGCTTCTTGCCCGCCTCCAGATCGTCCGGATCGGTGCCATCGGTCAGGTATGCCGTCATCAGCGGCTGGAACCGGCTGCCGGCGGGCAGGGCGGCCAGGATTTCCGCGCGGTAGGTTTTGGCCTGCGCCGCATTGATGACGGGCGGAACCAGATTGGGCATCACGATGGCCCGGCCCAACTGTGCCGCCGAATGCGGCAGCACGGCCCGCAGCATGGCGCCGGTACGCAGATGCAGGTGCCAGTCGTCCGGGCGGCGGATGGTCAGGCGTTGCGGTTGCTGGGTCATCGCGGTCGGGTCCCCTGGGGCCAAGTGCCCGATGTCTAGGGCCAAAGCCCGCCACACTCAAGCGCCGCTGCGGAAGGCCGGGCTTGCGCCCCGGCGGGGGCTGTGTCGGTGGCTGTGTTTCGGCGCTGTTGACCGCATGGGTTGAAGGGTCATAGGCTCATCTACACCTCCAACGGGTCATCGCCCAAGGCAGGTGTCGTGACGGGTCCATGCGGCCGCCCCCGGCGGCATCTTCTGGCCGCCCTTATGGCGTTGCCGCTGCTGCTTCCGGCGCTTGATGTCGGGGCCGGGGCGGCGGACAACCCGGTTTCCAACGCCACGACAGTCACGCTGGTCTGTGGCCCGCTGCCCTTCGTGTCGGATGGTACCGGCTGTGAACGGGGAATCGGGGCCGAATTGGCGCGGGCCGCCTGCAACCAGGCCCATCTGTCCTGCTCTTTCCAGCAGTTCCCCTGGCCGCGTGCGCAGAAAGAGGTGGAGATGCGGCAGGCCGACATCCTGATCGGCCCGTTCCGCACGCCAGAGCGTGAGGGCTGGATGGAGTTCAGCCAGGAACATTTCTATGTCGATCAGATGTGGCTGTTCCGCGCCGTGCCCGATCAGGGGCCGATGCCGGGGGCCGACGGTCTTTCACATGTCGGCGTGCCGCTGGGTTGGGCGGTTGGCGGCGATCTCGAAAGCCGTCCTGGTTTGACGGTGGAGATTGTCCGAACGGTCGATATCGGGTTGACCCTGGTCCAGGCCGGTCGGCTGGACGCCGTGGCGGCCCACGCGCGGGCCGTGGCCCGCTATGGGGCTGAACATCCGGATACGCGCTTCCTGCCCGTGGGGCAGCCCTTGTCGGTGCAGCGATCCTATATGGGTTTTTCAAAAACCTTCGCGGGCAGTCTGGAACGCCGCCTGTTCGAGGCGGCTTACGAGTCGCTGCTGGCGGACCATTTTTACGCCGACATCCTGGCCCGCAACAAGCCACTCCCGGACATGCGGACAGAAGTGGCCACGCGTGGCCACCAGTTCCCCAAGGAGCCATAGCACAAGCCCGTTTGGCGCCATGCAGACCGGTGAGATTGGCCCGACTGTGCGCGCTGATCCGCCATAGGATGCCGGCCTTCGATCCGCATCGGAAAGGAATTCAGCGATCATGTCCGGCAAGGAACATCACTATGCCGTCACCGTCACCTGGACCGGCAACCCGGGAACGGGGACCAGCGCCTATCGCGCCTATTCCCGCGACCATCTGATAACGGGCGGCGACAAGCCGGCCATCGCCGGTTCCTCCGACCCGTCCTTCCGGGGCGATCCCGCCCGCTGGAACCCGGAGGACCTGCTGGTCGCCTCGCTGTCGGCCTGTCACAAGCTCTGGTATCTGGGCCTGTGCGCCGGGGCTGGCGTTGTCGTCACCGAGTATGAGGACCGGGCGGAAGGCTGGATGGCGGAGGAACAAAGCGGGGCGGGGCAGTTCACCCGCGTCCTGCTGCGCCCGCGCGTTACCTTGGCTCCGGGGGCGGATGTGGAGAAGGCCCGTCACCTGCACCACAAGGCGCATGAGATGTGCTTCATCGCCCGGTCGGTGAATTTTCCCGTGGAGGCGGAGCCGGAGATCGTTGAGGCTTAAGGCCCTTCAAATGTCCGGTCATGGCGGAGGCTGGGCACCATGCGCCGGGCCTCTGCCACCTTGGACAGGTCCAGGTCGGCCATGATCACGCCCGGTGCGTCGCCGGCATCGGCCAGCACCTCACCCCAAGGGCTGATGATCACGGAATGGCCATAGGTGCCGCGCCCGCCATCATGAATACCCGTCTGGGCCGGGGCCAGGACGAAACATCCCGTCTCAATGGCCCGCGCCCGCAGCAGCACATGCCAATGTGCCTGGCCCGTGGGTACGGTAAAGGCGGCAGGAACCGTGATGATCGACGCCCCCGCCTTGGCCAGGGCGCGGTAGAGATAGGCAAAGCGCACATCATAGCAGATGGACAGGCCCAGCCCGCCCCAGGGCGTGTCGGCCACCACCGCCTGTTCGCCCGGACGGTAGGTGGCGCTTTCGCGGTAGGATTCGCCGCCCGCCAGGTCCACGTCGAACATGTGGATCTTGTCATACCGCGCCGTGATCGCGCCCTCCGGGCTGATCACGAAGGCGCGGTTGGCGACGCGCCCGTCGGGCAGCAGACAACCCAACGTCCCCGTCATGATCCAGGTGCCGGTGTCCCGCGCCAGATCGCGGAAGAAAGAAACGCCGGGATGGCTCTCCTCCGGCTTTACCCGGGCCAGGATGTTGTCGCGCCCCTGCACCATCAAGGACACATTCTCCGGCAGGCAGATCAGCCTCGCACCGTCCGCCGCCGCCTGACGCACGAAGATGCCCGCCTGTTCCAGGTTGGGCACGATCTCCGGCCCGGCATTCACCTGAACAAGCGCGACGCGGAGGGTGGCGGCGGCGGTGTCGCTCATGCCGTTCAGGCCCCGATGCCCAGCAGCGGGTTGAGCTTACCGGCCTTGTCCAGCGCGTGGGTATCGTCGCACCCGCCAATGTGCTGCCCATCGATGAAGACCTGCGGCACGCTGGTGCGGCCACCGGCGCGGGTGATCATCTCGGGCCGGCGGGCGGGTTCGGCCATGATGTCGATCTCGTCATAGGCCACACCCTTGCTGTCCAGCAGCCGCTTGGCGCGGGTGCAGTAGCCACACCAGGGGCTGGTATAGATCTCGACCTTGGGCGCGGACATGACAATCACTTCCTGCGTATGTGATGGTTTGCTGACCATAATATGACGTGGCTTGGCCGTCTGGCAAAGGGCGCGGTGCCGCAATCCCCCCATGCCGCGAACTCAGCCTCCCTCATCCCCCAGCGTCACGGGCCGCACCACGCGGGCCAACGTCACCACATCTACGGCCCTGGCTCCGGCGCGGCGCAGGACCTTGGCACATTCGCCCACCGTCGCCCCCGTCGTGAACACATCATCGACCAGCAGCACACGCGCGCCCTTCACCGCCTCCTTGCAGCGCGGATTGACCATGAAGGCCCCTTCCACATTGCGGGTCCGGCCCTTGGCGGACAGCCCGCCCTGGCTGGGCGTGGCGCGGCGGCGGATCAGCAGGTCGGGCAGGGCCGTCCGCCCGGTGAGCCGCCCCATGTTGAGCGCCAGCAGGGCCGATTGGTTGTAGCGCCGTTTCAGCAGGCGCCAGCGGTGCAGCGGCACCGGCGCGATGATCACATCCGCCTCCGTCAGCAGCCCCGCACCCGCCCGCGCCAGCCAGTGCGCGAAGGCCGGCGCACAGTCCGTCCGGTCGCCATGCTTGAAGCCCAGGACCAGCGACCGGCTGGCCTCATCATAGGCAAAGACAGAGCGGCAGCGGTCAAACAGGGGTGGGCGGGCGACACAGGCACCACAGATCAGGTCGGGCGACCCCAGCGGGTCGTAATCGAAGGGCAAGCCGCAGCGGGCGCAATGCGGGGCGGCAATAAAGCGGATGGCGCGCCAGCAATCGGGGCACAGCGCTCCGACAGCCCCCACCTCTACCCCGCAGGACAGGCAGCGCGGCGGCAGGACAAGGTCCAGCAGCCGCAGCGCCCCCTGACGCAGCGGCCCCGCCACCCTACTGATACGTGTGGAAATTCCCGTTAACATGCCTGAATGGTATCAGGTGACCCCAGTGCCGACAAGTGCAGGCAGATTGGCAGCACTTGTCGGGGTATGCTGCTAAAACACTGATAATAAACAAAAATATTCACATTTCTGAAAAACTTTGGCAGTCTTTGCGTGTAGGGCGGCGTGACCGTCCCGGATTGGCGGAAGGAGGTCGCATGATCATTTCCGGGTCCCCCCTGTCGCGGCAATTGCAGGATTACCGCCTGACCACGGCTGAAATCCTCTACCACATGCCCGACCATCCCGGCCTGCTGCAGACCTATATCTGGCAGGAACTGGATTTGGCACCGCGATACCCGGTGCTGCGCCAATTCCTGGATTTCTGGTCGCACAACCTGGACGGCAAGCTGCACTCGGTACGCGTTGCCAATCTGGACCTGATCAGCCCCGGCAGCATGCGCCATGTGGACGCCCTGATGACGCTTCAGTGATCAGGGTGCTTGCGTGGCGGCGGTTTCGCTCAGGCGGCGGGCGATCTGCCGGCGCTGGCGATCAGCGGTCACGCCCGCTGGTGCGGTATAAAGCTCGCGCAGCAGCGCGCGGTCCCACTCTGTCAGGGCCAGCGGACGCGCCTCGTCCCCTGGTTGAAACAACGACAGGATGCTGGGCAGGCGGTCGCCATCGGCCTCTCCCACGGGACCCAGCAGCCGCATGGCGACATGGTCGGCCACGGCGTCGAGCGGCAGGCCGGCCAGACCCTTCACATCCAGGATGACCATGGACCGGAACAGGTCGGCGCGGGTGGCGCTGGCCAGCCGTGTGGCATTGCCGGGCGCGATCTTGACCGATGTGAAGAGGGCGGCGCCGTGTGTCGCGATATCCGGCGTGGCGCCATCTGCGCCCACAGTCAGCGCTACCGACCAGACCCTTGCCGCACCGCCATCCGCCAGCTTCCGCCGCACCTGCGATGGCTTTGACGGCGCAAAGATGCCGGGATGCTGCACCAGCATCCGGTCGATCAGCCGGTCCGGCGCATCGGTCAGCAGGACAATGGCGTTGGGCTTGCACCCCACGTTGGCCGGCGGCAGGCCGGCAATGGCGACGACCTCCTGTAGGCGTCTGGTGAACCGGCCCTCCTGATCGGGGGTGAAGCCGCGCAGCGTGGTGCAGAGCGGCTGATGCCAGCGGGCCAGCTGCTTGCCGTGGGTGCTGTCCAGCACATCCCCCACAAAGGCCTGCGCCGCCGCCTCGCCCGGGGCCTGCACCACGATTTCGGGCAGCACATCCTGCGCCCTGACCGGCAGGGCCAGCAGGGGGAGCAGGAGCAGCGGTAGCAGACGGCGGCTGGGCATGCGGGCGCATCCGGGTACTTGATCCTGATCATGGTCCTGCAACCCCGCCTGTCTGTAAACCTGTCCGATCGTCGGAGGCTGCTGCAGGGATGCTTTTCCGGCGGGCTGGTGCGGCGCATGATGGGGCAAAGACATTGGAAGGAATGGCCATGATCGAGCTTTACACCGCTGCCACCCCCAACGGGCACAAGGTCTCCTGCACGCTGGAGGAACTGGGCCTGCCCTATAATGTCCATGTCGTGTCGCTGTCGAAGAATGAGCAGAAGGAACCCTGGTTCCTGGCCATGAACCCCAATGGCCGCATCCCCGTCATCCTGGACCGGGCGGAGGATCATGTCGTCTTCGAATCGGGCGCCATCATGATCTGGCTGGCGGAGAAGACGGGCCGCCTGATGCCGACCGAGCCCAAGGGCCGCAGCAATGTGTTGCAATGGCTGATGTTTCAGATGGGCGGGGTGGGGCCGATGATGGGGCAGGCCAATGTCTTCCACCGCTATTTCCCGGAAAAGATCCCCGCCGCCATCGACCGGTATCAGAAGGAGGCTAAGCGCCTGCTGACCGTTCTGGACGGGCGCCTGAAGGATCATGAATTCCTGGCCGGGGATTTCTCCATCGCCGATATTGCCAACTGGTGCTGGGCCAGGACACATGACTGGTCAGGCGTTGCCATCGACGATCTGCCCCACCTGTCCCGCTGGATCGCGCAGTTGGACGCGCGGCCGGGCTGTGCCGCCGGTTTGCAGAAGCCACCCAAGAATGTCACGGCGGCGGAACTGGTGCAGTCGGCGCAGACTATCGTGGTGAGGTAGCTGTTCGTATTCCTCAGTCGCCGGCGCCCACATCCGTGGGCTTGGCT
>CALRNG020000093.1:0-10359 GCA_943369495.1 Rhizobium sp. Q54 | reverse complement strand
CGCCAAGCTAGGCCCGCATTTCCGCTTCTTCCATCTGGCGAAATGGCCGGGATACAAGGCCGGTGCCTTGAATTTCGGGTTGGCCGTGACGGCCCCGGATGCCGAGGTGGTGGGCGTCATCGATAGCGATTATCAGGTCACGCCCGACTGGCTGTCTTCCACCATCCCCTATTTCGAGAGCCAGAAGGTCGCCTTCGTCCAGAGCCCGCAGGATTACCGCGACTGGCACATCCATCCGTTCCACCGGATGATCAATTGGGAATATCAGGGCTTTTTCCATATCGGCATGGTGCAGCGCAATGAACGCAACGCCATCATCCAGCATGGCACCATGACCCTGATCCGCACCTCCATCCTGAAACGGGTGGGCTGGTGGGCCGAATGGTGCATCTGTGAGGATGCGGAGCTGGGCCTGCGCCTGTTCGAGGAAGGGTTGGAAAGCGTCTATATGCCTGACAGCTTTGGCAAGGGCCTGGTCCCTGACAGCTTTGCCGGATACAAGACGCAGCGCTTCCGCTGGGCCTATGGCGCGGTACAGATCATCAAGCGGCATTGGCGGGAATTCCTGCCGTCCGGCAAGACCCTGACCTTCGGCCAGAAATATCATTTCGTCACGGGCTGGCTGCCCTGGTTTGCCGATGCGGCCCATATGCTGTTCGTGGTCGGCGGTATTTTCTGGTCGCTGGGTCTTCTGTTCGCACCCCGCTATTTTGAGTTCCCGCCCACCGTCTTCATCATGCCGACCCTGGGCGTATTCTTCTTCAAGGTGGCGTGCGGCCTGTGGCTCTATGCGGCGCGGGTGAAGTGCGGCTTCCTGGACAAGGTGAATGCCGCCGTGGCCGGCATGGCGCTGACCCATACGGTGGGTCGCGCCGTCTGGACCGGCCTGTTCACTGAGGGCCGACCGTTCGTGCGCACGCCAAAGTGCGAGGATCAGCCGGCCCTGATCCAGGGCTTCCTGCATGCCAAGGAAGAGGTCACGCTGATGCTGGCCCTGTGGGCGACGGCCTTTGCCGTGGGCTGGAAAGAGGGCGGCGACAATCGCGACGCCTATATCTGGTCGGCCATGCTGGTGGTCCAATCTCTGCCCTATATCGCAGCACTGGCGGTGGCCACCATCAACGGCCTGCCCATGCCCAAGCAGGATGAGGGGCCGGAGGCGACAGCGGCGGCGGAGTGATCGCCGGGTAGCCGGTGAAACAAAAGGGGCGGTCCGGATGGGACCGCCCCTTTTTCATTCCGCCGCCACAGAGCGGAAGAACCGGTCCCACCAGCCACCACCGGGACAGGTCAATCCTTCTTCCGCCGCACAGCCGCTGCGCGTGAAGGCGACTGTGGAGACGCGGCCCAGCACGCGTTCCAGCGGGACATAGCCGACATCATTCAGAAAACGGCTGTCGCCGGAATTGTCGCGGTTGTCGCCGGCCATGAACAGGTGGCCGTCGGGTACGACATATTCCGGGGTGTTATCGGCCATGCCCGCGTCGCTGTTTTCCAGGATCAGGTGACGGCGGCCACCGGGCAGGGTTTCCTGATATTCGGTGGCGGTCACCACGGCACCGGAATGGGCGCGATAGGTGATGTCGCGCAGCTTCTCCCGCGCCACCAGCGCGCCATTGATATAAAGCCGGCCTTCCACCCATTGCAGCCGGTCACCGGGCAAGCCGACCACCCGCTTGACCAGATCATTCTCCTCCCCCGCCTTGCGGAAGACGACGATGTCGCCGCGCGCCGGCACATCGCCCAACACGCGACCGGACCCGAAGGGCAAGGGCACGAAGGGAGTGGAGAAGCGGCTATAGCCGTAGGGATACTTGGCCGCATAGAACTGATCGCCCACGGTCAGGGTGGGCAGCATACTTTCAGACGGAACGTAAAAGCCCTGATAGAGCAAGGTGTTCACCGCCAGCACGGCACCGGCGAAGCTGGCGATGGAGCCGGCCCATTCCCGAACCTTCGACGGCGATGCCGGGTCGTCCTTGGTCCTTGCCATCACTCAGCCGCCACCCAGCGGAACAGACGGTCGGACCAGCCGCCGCCGGGGCAGATCAGCCCCTCTTCTGCCGTGCAGGACTTGCGCGCGAAGGCGACCATGGAGACGCGACCCAGGACGCGTTCGACCGGGATATAGCCGACCTGACGCAGGTAACGGCTGTCCTGCGAATTGTCGCGGTTGTCGCCCATCATGAACAGATGGCCGTCGGGCACCTTATACTCGGGCGTGTTGTCGGCAAAGCCGTCATCGCGCTGTTCGACGATCAGGTGCTTGCGGCCATTGGGCAGGGTTTCGGTATATTCCGTCACCTGCACCACCATGCCGCCATTGTCGCGGTAGGAATAGTCACGGGTCTTTTCGCGCGGCACCACCTGACCATTGATGTAGAGCAGGCCTTCGCGCACCTGGATCGTGTCACCGGGCAAGCCGATGACTCGCTTCACATAATCTTCCTCCGTCGTGGGCAGACGGAAGACGACGATGTCGCCGCGTTCGGGCATGATGTCGGGGAAGCGGGCCGAACCGCCGACGGGCAGCGGCACGAAGCTGGTGGAGAAGCGGCTGTAGCCATAGGCGTATTTGGCCGCATAGAACTGATCCCCCACCTTCAAGGTGGGCAGCATGCTTTCCGAGGGGACGTGGAAACCTGCAAACAGCAGTGTGTTGATGACAAGGTAGAAGCCGGCGACAAAACCGATCAGACCCGCCCATTCCTTAACAACTGCGCGCAAAGCCATCACTCCTCACGGGAAAACGCTGCCGACACCATGCCCGCCGGCCCGTTTGCGGTCAATCACCACCCTGAGTATCAGGGGTGGGGCCAATTCAGGCGGTTGCTTCCTCTGCCGTCGCGTCGGCTTCCTCCGCTACTGCCTCTTCCACCGCCTCTTCCGCCAGCGCATCGGCGCGGCGTTCCAGCACGGCGGCGAAGAAACCATCGGTGTCATGGCGCAGGGGCGTCAGGCGCAGCATGTCAGTACCAACGGGCGGCTTGCCCCAGGCAACGGGCCAGGCGGTGGGCACGGGCACCAGCGTGAAATCGGGATGCGACGCCAGGAACGCCTCCACCTGGCCCTCATTCTCCTCCCGCAGAACCGAACAGGTGGCATAGATGACGCGGCCGCCGGGGCGGACCAGACGGGCCGCGCTGTCCAGGATGCTGGCCTGCAAAGGCACCAGTTCGGAAAGGCCGGGACCCAGCGGACGCCAGCGGCTGTCGGGATTGCGGCGCCAAGTACCCGTGCCCGAACAGGGCGCATCCACCACCACGCGGTCGAACTTGCCCTTGTGACGCTTCACCCAGGGATCGCGTTCGGTCTTGATGGCGCGGGTTTCGATATTGTGCAGGCCGGCGCGGCGGAACCGCTCCTTCGCACGGGTCAGACGGCCTTCCAGCACATCGGTGGCCACCACGCGGCCCTTGTTTTCCATCATGGCGGCGATGGCCAGCGTCTTGCCGCCGGCCCCGGCGCAGAAATCCACCACCTGCATGCCGGGCTGCGCATCTGCCATGAAGGCCACCAGTTGCGAGCCTTCATCCTGGATTTCGATCATGCCGGACTTGTACGCGTCCAGCGCCATGACAGGCGCGCGGCCGGCCAGACGCAGACCCACGGGCGACAGATCGGTGGGCGTGGCCTTGATCCCGGCATCGGCCAGGGCCTTCATGGCCTCTTCCCGCGTGCCCTTCACCGGGTTGACGCGCAGGTCCAGCGGCGCCTCGCCCAGCATGCCCGAAGCCTCGGCCAGGAAACGGTCGCCAAAGGTGGCGCGCATGGAGGCTTCGGCCCATTCCGGCACCTCGGCCTGCACGGCTTCCGGCTGATCAGGATGGTTCAGGGTGCGAGTGTCGAGCGCCCGGATCAGCTTGCGTTCGCGGTCCGACAGGGGGGCGGGCGCGAACTTGGCGCCGTTGAACAGGCCGGCAACGGCATCGGCGGTGCGACCGCCGGCCAGGATACAATCGGCGATGACCAGGGCGCGCGGATCGGGCATGTGGTTGAAACGCTCCAGCCACCAATGCAGCCGCGCCCAATGGCGCATGATGCCATAGACCAGCGACGCGATTTCCCCCCGGTCCTTGGCGCCGATATAGCGGCGGGCACGGAAAAAGGCGCTGGTGACCGCATCGGCCGGGCGCGGGGTGTCCATCACCTCGGCAAGCAGATCGGTCGCGGTGGCCAAACGGGCGGCGGGGGTCATGGCGTGTCTTCTCGAAACTGTCGGTGCTGATAAAGCCGGGGACTATAGGGCCGGCGGCCTTCCGGCGGAAGTGCCGGGCTGCCATGGCTGCCCCTCCGCGCGGGTGGGGGTGTGGGACAATCCGGCCCCTCTTCATCATCCCGGTGAAAGCCGGGATGATGATAAAGGTGCTGGACCAATCACCATGCATTCCCCTTGCCCCGTCGGCCTTCACCGCCTATTTTGACACCGGTTTCCAAGTTGTCATACAAATTTGGGGGATGGAGATGCGGTATTGGATGGTCCCGGCCCTGGCGGCCTTGCTGTTGTCGGCGCCGGCGGCGATCGCGGAGCGCATTTTCCTTGCGGGCGACAGCACCGTCGCCAACTACGCCCCTGACCGTTACCCACAGATGGGCTGGGGCATGGCGCTGGCCTGTAATCTGGACGGGTCGGTAACGGTGGAAAACCGGGCCATGGGCGGGCGCAGCACCAAGAGCTTCATCGCAGAGGGGCGGTTCGACGCCATCGCCAAGGATATTGCTGCCGGCGACACGCTGCTGATCCAGTTCGGGCATAATGATGCCAATCAGGCGAAGGAGGAGCGGTATACGCCCCTGCCCGCCTTCCGCGTCAATCTGCTGCGTTTCATCTCTATGGCCCGGGAAAAGGGCGCGCAGGCCGCGCTGCTGACCCCCGTCGCGCGGCGCAGCTTCAAGGAAGATGGCAGCATCAATGACAGTTTCCCAACCTATGCCGAGGTGACACGGGCCGTTGCGCGGGAGACGGCGACGCCCCTGATCGACCTGGGCTATGACAGCCGCGTCTATGTCCACGGGCTGGGCGCCGAACCGGCCAAAGCCTATTTCCTGCATTACAGTAAGGAACAGTCCCAGGCCGCAGGCTACACGCGCTGGCCCGACGGCGTCAGCGATGACACGCATTTCAGCGAGATGGGAGCGCGGGCCATGGCGTCGCTGGTGGCAGCCCGGTTGCAGGAGCTGAACCTGCCCGTGTCGGCGCATGTAAAGCCACTGCCCGCCGCCAACCCGCCGACCTTGGGCGGCCCCACCTGCCCCTGACCGGGCCTGTTGTTGCGCGAGTGGTCCTTGCCCTATAAGAGCGAGGACATCCCTTGCCGGAACCCACTCCTTGACGATGACCGCGTCGGCCGACCTCTGGTCCTTCTCCCTCCGGCTTTACGCCGCACCGGGCGTGGCCGATGCCTGCCTGACCGCCCAGGACAGCCATGGGGCGGATGTCAATCTGCTGCTCTGGGCCGCTTGGCTGGCGCTGCAGGGGCATGCGTTGACGGCAGCAGAGGTGGCGGAGGCCGAGGCCGCGAGCCGGCCCTGGCGCGAATTAGTGGTGCGTCCCCTGCGGGCCGTGCGTCGGCAGCTGAAATCCGGCCCCCCGCCCGCCCCGGATATGGGCACGGAGTCGCTGCGCGCGCAGGTGAAAGCGACCGAGCTGGAGGCAGAGCGGATGCAGCAATCGCTGCTGCAACACCTGCCCGCAGAGCGGCGGACGGGGATAGCGGTGGCCGATCTGCTGCGCACCAACCTGTCGCTGTTGCCCGGCGGCGAGGTTCTGGCCGCTGTAACAATTCCGTTACATGCCGACCTTCGCGATGGGTCGGGCGCGGTGTTAGGGTCCCCGTCATAAACAGACCGCCCGCAAAGGCGGCGCCTTAACACATATCGTGGATCAGACAGGGGACCCGACATGGCAAGCAAAGGCTTGTTCCTGACCGTATCGCTGTTGGCCGTGGCGGCCATCGGTGCCGGCAGCTATTACAGCTTGAAAACCCAACAGCAGGAAAAGGACGCGGCGAAAGCCGCGATGATGAAGCTGGTCCTAGATAAAGAAGTCAGCCCCTGCGATGATTTTTTCCTCCATGCCTGCGGACCGTGGATCAAGGCCAACCCCATCCCGGCCGACCGCTCGCGCTGGGGCACCTTTGACGAGTTGCAGCAGCGCAACCAGAACCTGCTGCACGACATCCTGGAAAAGGCCGCCAAGGGCAATGAGGCGGGCACCGCCAAGATCGGCGCCTTCTATGCCGCGTGCATGGATGAGGCCGCCGCCGATGCCGCAGGCGTCGCCCCGGTGAAGCCGGTGCTGGACCAGATCGCTGCGCTCAAGGACAAGGCCGCCCTGGGCGCCCTGATCGCGACGCTGCACAATGCCGGTGTGAACGCCCTGTTCGGCTTTGGTGCGCAGCAGAGCTTTGCCAAGGCCGAAGACACCATCGCCGCCTTCGACCAGGGCGGCCTGGGCCTGCCCGACCGCGACTATTACTTCAAGGATGACGAGCGCTCCACCAAGCTGCGCGACGCCTATGTGAAGCATGTGGCGGCGATCTTCGTGCTGGCCGGCGACAGCGCCGAGGTGGCGGGCACGAAGGCCGCCGCCGTCATGGCGTTTGAGACGAAGCTGGCCACCGGCACCATGAGCAAGGTGGACCGTCGCGATACCGCCAAGCTGAACAATCCCACCAGCTTTGCCGCCTTCACCGGCAGCGCGAAGGGTGTGGATTTCACAGCTTATGTTCGCGATGTCGGCGCCCCGGTCTTCACCGACATGAATGTCAATGATCCAGGCTTCTTCGCCAACCTGGACAAGGCCCTGGCCGAAACCAGCCTGGACGATATCAAGACCCACCTCACCTGGCAGTCGTTGCGTGCCACGGCCCCCTGGCTGTCCAAGGGCTTTGTGGATGAGAATTTCGGCTTCTACGGCAAGACCCTGTCGGGTGCCGCCGAAATCCGCCCGCGCTGGAAGCGCTGTACCAGTGCCGCCGATGGTGCCCTGGGCGAGGATCTGGGCAAGCATTTCGTGGAAGCCGCCTTCGGGCCGGAGCATAAGGCCCGCATGCTGGTCATGCTGGACGATCTGCGCGCGGCTTACGCCGAGGATATCAAGCAGCTGGACTGGATGAGCGAGGAGACCAAGGCCAAGGCCCTGGAGAAGCTGGCCATGATGGCGCAGAAGATCGGCTATCCGGAGAAGTGGCGCGATTACACGGCGCTGGAGGTCAAGAAGGACGACCTGATCGGCAACCAGTTCCGGTCCTCCAAGTTCGAGAACGCCTATCAAATGGCCAAGATCGGGCAGAAGGTGGACAAGAACGAATGGTTCATGACCCCGCCGACCGTGAACGCCTATTACGATCCCAGCCAGAACAATATCAACTTCCCCGCCGGTATCCTTCAGCCGCCCTTCTTTGACTTCCAGGCCGATGATGGCCTGAACTATGGCGCCATCGGGGCCGTGATCGGCCATGAGATGACGCACGGGTTCGATGATGAAGGCCGCGCCTTTGACGCGGTCGGCAATCTGAAGGATTGGTGGACGGAAGAGGACGGCCACAAGTTCGAGGCCAAGGCCCAGTGTCTGGTGGACCAGTATGGCGCCTATCAGGTGGCGGGCGACACCAACCAGAATGGCAAGCTGACGCTGGGCGAGAACACCGCCGACAATGGCGGCCTGCGTCTGGCGCTGATGGCGTTGAAGAACCGCGCGGGCGGGGAAGCGGCGCTGACCAGCAAGGACGCCAATGGCGTGACGGCAGAACAGAAGCTGTTCTACGGCTGGGCCAGCGTCTGGTGTTCGTCGTCCAAGCCGGAGAATGAACGGCTGCGCGCCCAGACCGATCCGCATTCGGCCCCGCGCCACCGCGTGAACGGTACCGTCGCCAACATGCCGGAATTCGCCAAGGCCTTTAACTGCCAGCCGACGGACAAGATGGTGCGCGGCGACAAGGCCTGTAAGGTCTGGTGAGCGTGACATGACGCTTTGTTGGGGGGCGGCCCGTGTGGCCGCCCCTTTTTTCATAGCGCAACCATTGCGCAACACGCATTTACGCATAAGTTACAAAGCGATGCCGGAACCGAACCGGCACCCGTGATAATTTCTAAAGCATAAGCAACAGGCCCCGAAAGGGCCGCATCCTGCACATAGATCAAAAACAAGGGTCGAGATGATGAAACGGATCGGGTTGGGCGCCAGCAGCCTGCTGGCGTTGGGTTTGACATTCGTGCTGTCGGGCAGCGCCCTGGCGGAGACGCAGGTGGCCCAGGCGGCCCCCGCCGCCGCCAAGGCCGGCAAGCCGCCGGCACCCGGCCTGCCGGTGCTGGATGATGCGGTGTCCCCTTGCGATAATTTCTTCCTGCATGCCTGCGGCGTGTGGAAGCGCGAGAACCCAATCCCCGATGATCAGGCACGCTGGGGCAATTTCAACGCGCTGGCCGACAAGAACCTGACCCTGCTGCGCCAGATCCTGGACGAGGCCGTCGCCAAGCCCGACCCGAAGACGGCCCGCATCGCGGATTTCTATGCATCCTGCATGGATGAGGCGGGCGTGGATGCCAAGGGTCTGGCCCCGCTGTCGCCTATGCTGGACCGGATCAACGGCATGAAGGACAAGAAGGACTTAGGCGCCGTCGTCGGCTATCTGCACGATCAGGGCGTGAACACCTTGTTCGGCTTTGGCCGCATGCAGAAATTCAGCGATGCGGTGCAGACCATCGCCGCCGCCGGCCAGGGCGGCCTGGGCCTGCCGGAGCGCGATTTCTATTTCAAGGATGACGCCAAGTCCAAGGAACAGCGCGCCGCCTATGTCGCGCATGTCGCCAAAATGTTCGAACTGGCCGGCACGCCGGCGGATGCCGCCAAGGCCAAGGCCGACGCGGTGATGGCGTTCGAAACGGCGCTGGCCGAAGCGTCGATGACCCGCCTGGAACGCCGCGACCCGCAGAAGCAGAATAACCCGACCGCTCTGGCCGATTTCGCCAAGTCCGTACCCGCCATCGACTGGAACGCCTATCTGTCGGCCATCGGCACACCGGCCTTTACCGAGATGAATGTCGGCCAGCCGAAATTCTTCGAGGCGATGAACGCCAAGCTGACCCAGGCCAGCCTGGATGACATCAAAACCTACCTGACCTGGCATGTGCTGCGCTCCCAGGCGCAATGGCTGCCCACGGCGTTCAGCGAGGAGGCCTTCAATTTCTATGGCCGTACCCTGAACGGCACCAAGGAACAGCGCCCGCGCTGGAAGCGCTGCGTCGCCGCCACCGACAATGCCCTGGGTGAAGATTTGGGCCAGTATTTCGTGGAGAAGGCGTTCGGGCCCGAACACAAGAAGCGCATGCTGACCATGGTTGGCGATGTGCAGGCCGCCTTGAAGGACCGGATCAGCAATCTGGAATGGATGGGCACGGAAACCAAGGCCAAGGCGCATGAGAAGCTGGCCAACATGCCCAACAAGATCGGCTATCCCGACAATTGGCGCGATTATTCGGCGCTGAGCATCGTGAAGGGCGACCTGCTGGGCAATGTCACCCGCGCCGACAGCTTTGAACAGCGCCGCCGCCTGGACCGTATCGGCCAGCCGCGCGACAGTTCGGAATGGGGCATGACGCCGCCGACGGTGAATGCCTATTACTCACCCCAGCAGAACAATATCAACTTCCCCGCCGGCATCTTGCAGCCGCCCTTCTTCGACTTCACGGCGGATGACGCGTATAATTACGGCGCCATCGGCGGCGTGATCGGGCATGAAATCATCCATGGGTTCGACGACCAGGGCCGTAAATTCGCGGGCGACGGCAATCTGAAGGATTGGTGGACCGAGGATGACGCCAAGCGCTTCACCGAACGGGCGCAGTGTCTGATCGATCAGTATTCGGGCTTTGTTGCCGTGGAAGGCGTGAACCTCAATGGCAAGCAGACGCTGGGCGAGAATACCGCCGATAATGGGGGGTTGCCTGTGGCGCTGGACGCGCTGAAGCGCCGGCTGGGCGAAAAGGGCATGAAGAAGAAGATCGGCGGCCTGTCGGCTGAACAGCGCTTCTTCTATGGCTGGGCCAATGTCTGGTGTGCGCAGGAACGGCCGGAGTTCCGCCGCCTGCAGGCCCAGACGGGTGTGCATTCCCTGCCCGAATACCGCGTGAACGGCACCTTGTCGAACATGCCGGAATTCGCCAAGGCGTTTAACTGCAAGCCCACCGACGCGATGGTTCGTGGCGACAAGGCCTGCAAGGTCTGGTAACGCCACCCTTCTCTCTGTCACCATGGGGCCGGTCCTGCGCGCAGGGCCGGCCCTTTCCTTTTGTCCGGGACTTTGCCCGATGCACACCCTGATCCGCCTGTCCACCCCTGCCGACATTGCCAGCATC
>CALRNG020000092.1:0-10446 GCA_943369495.1 Rhizobium sp. Q54 | reverse complement strand
CGCTGGGTGTTCTCGATTGCACCCGCCACGCAACGCATGAGGGAGGGGATCACACGATCCTTGTGGGGCGTGTGCTGGGTTTCGCCAACCGCCCCGGTGTGCCGCTGTTGTATTACCGGGGCAGTTACGCGTCGCTCAATGATGATGGTCCAGGTTGAAACCTGATTCATGTTTCAGTAACCTGCAGTCCCGTCAGCCCGCCGGAGTGAGTGCCCGATGTCCAGCTTTGTTGAGAAATCCTGCCAGGGCCTGTCGGCGACCGGGTTCCACCGTATCGCCTATCGGGAATGGGGCACGGGGGATCGGACCATCGTCTGTGTCCATGGCTTGACACGCAACGGTCGGGATTTCGATATCCTGGCCGCCGACCTTGCCGACAGCCTTGGGGCGCGGGTGATCTGTCCCGATGTGGTGGGACGTGGCCGGTCGGGCCGGTTGGCCAATCCCGACAATTACAGCTATGCGCAGTATCTGGCCGATATGGCGGTGCTGCTGGCCCGTCTGGATGTAGCGCAGGTGGATTGGGTTGGTACCTCTATGGGGGGCCTGATCGGCATGATGCTGGCCGCCCAGCCGAACAGCCCCATCCGCCGGCTGGTTATCAACGATGTCGGCCCCTTCATTCCGAAGGCGGCGCTGGAGCGGATTGGCGATTATGTCGGGCTGGACCCGTTCTTCGCCGACCTGGACGCCGCCGAATCCTATCTGCGGCACCGTTACGCCGGTTTTGGTGCCCTGACCGATGCGCAGTGGCGGCATATGGCAGCAACCAGCGTCGATACCCGCGATGGCGGCTATCGTCTGGCTTATGATCCCGGCATCTCCCGTATCTTCAAGACCAGCGCCATTGATGATCTGGATATCTGGTCGCTCTGGTCCTTGATCCGGCAGCCGGTGCTGGTGGTGCGTGGCGCGCACTCGGACCTGCTGCTGGCCGACACGGCAGAGCGGATGACCAGTGAGGGGCCGCGTGCCAGCCTCTATATCGTGCCCGATGCCGGACATGCGCCGGCCCTGATGGCGGCGGATCAGGTGGCGGCGGTGAGGGGCTTCCTGGCCCATGGCTGACGGCGCGCCGGCCTTCACGCCGCCGCCCTTCCGGCCCCGGTTCCCCTGGTGGGGACGGCACCTGCAGACCATCCGCAATACCGTCGTGAAGCCGGCGTCTGTCCTGCCGCCGGGGCGGGCGATGCGGTTTTCGATGGCGGATGGCAGCGACGACGTGCTGATCGCGCGCCTGAACCTGCCGTCGGAAGAGGCTGTCAAACCGCTGGCGGTTCTGCTCCATGGTTTGACCGGCAGTGAGGACAGTTTCTATGTCCGCGCCACGGCCCGGCTGCTGCTGGACCGGGGCCATCCTGTCCTGCGCCTGAACCTGCGCGGGGCGGGGCCGTCGGCGGCGACCTGTTCACGGCGATACCATGCCGGGCGGACGGGCGACGTGCGGGCCGTACTGGCGGCCCTGCCAGCGGATCTGTCGGCGCGCGGCGTTATCCTGGTCGGCTGGTCGCTGGGCGGGAACTGCACCTTGAAGTTCCTGGGCGAGGGGGATTTCCCGGTGCCTGTGGTTGCCGGTGCCGCCATCTCTGCCCCGATCGATTTGGCCGCCAGCAGCCGTCTGTTCGGCTCCCCGCCCAACCGGCTTTACCACCGCCGCCTGTTGGGCCAGATGAAGGCGGATATGCAGGCCAACAGGGCCCTGGTCGGGGATCACTGGGCCGATGCAGCGCTTGCCGCCCGCGACCTGTGGGATTTCGACGACAAGGTCGTGGCCCCCTGGAATGGCTGGGCCGATGCGCCGGAATATTACCGGGTCAATTCGGCCCTGTCCTTCCTGCCCCGGATCACCGTACCCACCCTGGTCGTCCACGCCCTGGACGATCCCTGGATACCGCCCGCCGCCTACCGCGATTTCCCCTGGGCCGCCAATCCCTGGCTGTCACCGGCGATCAGCCGCGCCGGCGGCCATGTCGGGTTCCACGGCATTGGCGGCGTCTGGTCGGACCTGTGCCTGGTCCGGTTTCTGGACGGGCTGTAACACGTTTGTCATATGGCGCCGCTACCCTGTCCGCCTGACCAGAGGGGGATCGGATGCGTGTCTCGCGGGCTTTGCTGCTGTGCTGCCTTTTGGCGGCTGCCCCTCTGGCGAATGCCCAGGACAAACCCGTCGATCCCCGCCTGACCGGCTGGCTCACCACCACCCCTGTCACCCTGCTGGACTGGGGCATGCTGCGGCTGGACCGGGAGGTGCGGCAGGCCGTGGTGGCGCTGGGTCTGAAGGATGGGCGCGACGGGCCGGTGAAGGTCGGCACCCTCTATCGGCCCTTTGATCGCCGCGTGCTGGCCTATCTCTCTTTGCCCATGACCGCGCGGGAGCGCAGCCTGCCCCGCTGTCGGGAACTGTATGGCATGCTGCGCGATCACCTGCTGGCCGGCGCACCGGGCGGATTGTCGGCGGCGGGCTGGTACTTGCAGCGCATCTTCGGCTCCGACACGCGCGGCGGCGGCGGTGGGAACCGGCCCGAGCCGTTCCCAGACATGCTGACCAATATGGTCTTGTTGGAGGTGACCCTGCGCGTGCCCGAAGCCGACGCCTTCGGCAACGGCCCGCCCAAGATTACCTGTGCCGGCCGCCTGGATCAGGAGGAAGCGGCCGATGTGCCGCCCTGGCGGCCGCCAGGATAAGGTTCATGCCCGTTCCCGCAGCAGTTTCGCCGCGTCAACGGCGCCATATGTCAGGATGGCATCGGTGCCGGCACGCTTGAAGCCCAGCAGGGTTTCCAGCAGGGCCGCGTCATAGTTCAGCCAGCCATTGGCCGCCGCCGCCTTCAGCATCGCGTACTCCCCGCTGACATGATAGGCGAAGGTGGGGACGTGGAACTGGTCCTTCACGCGGCGGATAATGTCCAGATAGGGCAGGCCCGGCTTCACCATCACCATGTCGGCCCCTTCGGCAATGTCCAGACCGACCTCATGCAGCGCCTCGTCACTGTTGGCGGGGTCCATCTGATAGGTCTTCTTGTCGCCCTTCAGCAGGCCGCCGGTCTGCACCGCATCGCGGAAGGGGCCATAGAAGGCGGAAGCATATTTGGCGGCATAGGCGCAGATGCGGGTCAGCGTATGGCCCCGATCCTCCAGCGCGTCGCGGATGGCACCGATACGGCCATCCATCATGTCAGACGGCGCAACAATGTCGCAGCCGGCATCAGCCTGGATCAGCGCCTGCCGGACCAGGGCCTGCACCGTTTCCTCATTCAGGACATAGCCATCCTTGACGATGCCGTCATGGCCGTGACTGGTGTAGGGGTCCAGCGCCACATCGCCCAGGATGCCGATATCCGGCACCTCTCGCTTGATGGCGCGGATGGCGCGGCACATCAGATTGTCGGGGTTAGCCGACTCGCGCCCTTCCGGGTCCTTCTTGTCGAAGGGCAGAACCGGGAACAGAGCCACGCAGGGAATGCCCAGATCGCGGGCCGCTGCGACCGCCGGCACCAGAAGGTCCAGCGACAGACGTTCCACCCCCGGCATGCTGGCGATGGGCTGGCGCTGATTCTCGCCTTCCACCGCGAAGATCGGCCAGATCAGATCGTTGACCGTCAGGTGGTTTTCCGCCACCAGCCGGCGGGTCCAGCCATCGACACGGTTGCGGCGCGGGCGGGTGCGGGGAAAGCTCTGCATCATAGGGCCTGTTCGGGATAACAACGGCTAGATGCTACGCCCGCCCGGCCCCTGGCGGCAACAGTGACACCTGTGGCCTAAACGCTTGTCAGTAAGGTCTGACTCGTCAGACCTTACTGACTTCGGCGGCACGAGCCGCCGCCGCGCCAGTCGGCGCGGATACTGAGGTCAAGATTTCTTGACCTCAGTATTACAGCCCCAGGAATTCATGCACGGCGTACAGCATGATCTTGATGGTCAGCGCGATGAAGCCGAAAGCGATGACCGTGCTGGCCACGGCGGCGATATAGCCGGCGATCAAGGCGATTCCGTCACGCTCCATCAAGGCCAGCGCAATCAAGGCGATGGCGATGGAGGGAAAGATATTGCCCATGAAGATGGGCAGAATCAGCACGATGGACAGGAAGAACACCACGACGCCGACGAAGCGTTCCATCCGCCCATCCACCAGATGGGTGAAGCGGGGCCGGGTAATGCGCTCCACACGCCGCAACCAGGGTTCGGCCTTGGTCAGCACCCCCATCAGATCAGCGCGCAGGATACTGCGACGGCGCAGGAAGGCGGGCAGCCAGGGATGGGGATGCCCGATCATCAATTGCATGGAAAAGACCACGATCGGCATGCCGGTCACAGCGGACATGCCGGGCGGTGCGGGCAGGATCGTGGGCAGCGCGAACAGCAGCATCAGGATGCCGTAAGCCCGCTCCCCCAGACCATCGATCAGCTGCCCGATGCTGACCCGTTCGCCTTCAACCTTTTCAATTGTTTCAAGAAGCACATCCGTGGTGCGCTTCGGTTCCGTCTTGTCGGAACCTGCGTGCGGAAAACTGCTGACCTGTTCCAGTCCATCGGGTTCGGGCGGCAATTGCGTGTCCACGGATCAACCTTCATCCCGACGGAACGGTATGTCCGCCGGCTCTCTATACTCCGCGCGGGTTACCGGAATATGAAGAGGGCCTGCGGCAAGCGGTCCCCCTTCACCCTACCAACGCGGGATATGGGGATGTTCATCCCAGATTGAAACGGGTAATCGCCGCCGCGATATCGTCACCAAATGTCGCGCCCAGACGGATCACGCCGGCATCGGTGGGCACGCCCTTCAACTGGTCCGCGCCCATGCTGGTCATCAGGGCGGCGGGCACATGGCTTGTCACCGACATGGCGCGCAGGCCCCGGATCAGGTCGATCCCGCCCAGACCGTCCATGACGGCGGACGCGATGATCATGTCGGGTGGCATGCGCACCGCGATGGAGATGGCCTCAATCGGGTCGGGCACGATGTTCACACGGAAGCCGCAGGCCGCCAGTTCCGCCGCCGCCTTGCGCGCCACCAGCTTGTTGGGCGTGACCAGCATGATCTCAACGTCGCGCACCTCGACATCGGTGATGTCGAACTCAAAACGGGTGGGCAGGCGGCGGATGATCTGGTTGGTCGCGGCGATGTCGGGCTGTTCCTCCAGCTCCGCCATCTCCGCGATGCGGTCGGCAAAGGTCTGGATAGCGGCGACCTGCTTCTCGTCCAGATCCTTCAGGTCGGAGCAGTAGGTCTCCAGACGCTGCGCGATCAGGGAGACGATGGGGTACCCGAAGGTGGAGCCGGACCCCTTCAGCGAGTGGATTTCGCGGCGCAGTTCGCGCAGCGCGTCCCCGCCCTTGACCACGCCTGTCTTGACCTGATCCAGCGTGCCGTAGATGGAGGACAACCGGTCGCTGATATAGTCGCTGAATTCCGACTTGAGCTGTTCAAGCAGCTCGTCCATATCGACTTCGGCCATCCTGTTATTCCTTCTATCCACAAGACATATCCCTGTACCCCGGCGACGGGCCCCGCTTCAAGAGCGGCGGGGTAACCGATGGGTTACAGCCGGCATACGGAAATGAAGAAGACCTGGATGCGGGTCGGCATCCAGGCCTTGATCAGGTTCGTCAGTGACCGCATGGTCAGGCGGCGCGCTTCAGTTCCAGATTCTTCCAGACCGACAGCAGGGCATCGACCAGATGGTCCATCTTGCGGTCATCGTGGAAGGGTGTGGGGGTCAGGCGCAGCCGTTCGGTTCCGCGCGGCACCGTCGGGTAATTGATCGGCTGCACATAGATATCGTGATAGCGCAGCAGGTCGTCGCTGGCCTGCTTGCACAGATGCGCGTCACCCACCAGCAGCGGCACGATATGGCTGACCGACGGCATGACGGGCAGGCCAGCCTGGGCCAGGCGGCGCTTCAGGGTGGCGGCGCGTTCCTGATGACGGATGCGGATTTCGTTATGTTCCTTCAGGAACATGACCGATGCCAGAGCACCGGCGGCCAGCACCGGGGCCAGCGAGGTGGTGAAGATGAAGGACGGGGCGAAGCTGCGCACGCAATCAACCAGGGCCGTGGAGCCGGTGATATAGCCGCCCATGACGCCATAGGCCTTGCCCAGCGTCCCCTCGATCACCGTCAGGCGATCCATCACGCCTTCACGCTCCGCCACGCCGGCGCCGCGCGGGCCATACATACCGACGGCATGGACCTCGTCCAGATAGGTCATGGCGCCATGCCTGTCGGCGACGTCACACAGTTCCTTGATGGGGGCGATGTCGCCATCCATGGAATAGACGCTCTCAAACGCCACCAGCTTGGGCTGGTTCTTCGGATAGCGCGACAGCAGGGCATCCAGATGGGCCACGTCATTATGGCGGAAAATATGCTTTTCCGCGCCAGAGTGACGGATGCCCTCAATCATCGAATTGTGGTTCAGCGCGTCGGAGAAGACAACGCAGTTGGGCAGGATGCGCGGCAGGGTCGAAAGCGTGGCCTCGTTGCTGATATAACCCGAGGTGAAGAGCAACGACGCTTCCTTACCGTGCAGATCGGCCAGCTCCTTCTCCAGCATCACATGATAGTGATTGGTGCCGGAGATGTTGCGGGTCCCGCCGGCGCCAGCCCCGCACTTATGCAGGCTGTCGACCATGGACCCGATGACCACGGGGTGCTGCCCCATGCCCAGATAGTCGTTGGAGCACCAGACGGTCACATCCTTGGGTGGCGCACCTTCGCCATGAAACGTGGCGGTCGGGAAATCGCCCACGCGGCGTTCCAGATCGGCAAACACGCGGTAACGGCCTTCACGCTTCAGGCCGTCGATCTGGCTCTTGAAAAAATTCTCGTAATCCATGGGCCGCTGTCCCGTCTGCACCACTTGAAGGAATGTCACGCCGACCGTGCTTTTTGTCCACCCTTGTTTCTTAACTCAAAGGTATCGACTGCAAAACCCCGCGCGACGGCTTGTCGCGCCGGCTCCCGACAATACGGACGGGCGACAGACCCGCAGAATGCCGACATGTCGTCATCTCCGCTTTGATTTCGGTCAATTCATCATTCTGTCCAAGAGGCATTCTGCGCATGGCTCGGGTGCTCACATGCGACGGAATAAATTGCATCCGGCAGTCTGCCCCATGCGCAGGGCGGGTCAGGCCCGATCCGACCAGCGCGTCGCCCTACGCAACGCTGTGAAACACGAAACGGGTTGATGTTTCAGAGGTCGCGCCCCTCTCACGTCCGCCGGCGCACCACCCTACGCAACGCTGTGAAACATGGAATGCGCCGATGTTTCAGAGGTCGTGCCTGTCTTTCTTCGAAAGCCGACGGCTGTGAATTTCGGTGGATAGGGCGGTGGCACTGATGGACGACAGTGTAGCCGGTACAGGGCGCAAAGTCAGCAATGATGGGCGAGGCGGGGCGTCTGGTGACGGTAATGACCCCGACCTTATCCCAGCCTTACCCCCTCCCGCACCAGCCAGTCCGCTGTATCGGCCAGCGACTTTTCGAACCGGAACAGCAGGGTCTCGATCTCTTCCTCGTTGATGATCAAGGGGGGCGAGAAGCCGATGCTGTCGCCGATGGGGCGCAGGATGGCGCCATGCTGGTGGCTGAAGGAGACAAGTTTGGCGCCCACCGCCAGGGCGGGGTCGAAGGGCCGTTTGGTTGCCTTGTCGGCCACCAGTTCGACGCCGCCGATCAGGCCGATGCCGCGCACTTCACACACCAGCGGGTGGTCGCGGAAGGCGCGCAGGCCCTTTTGCAGGCGGGGTGCCATGGCGCGGACATGGCCGATAATGTCCCGTTCCTCATAAATCTTCAGGGTTTCCAGGGCGACGGCACAGCTGACCGGGTGGCCGGAATAGGTGTAGCCATGGCCGAAGGTGCCGATCTTGGCGCTTTCAGCCACGCAGGCCTGATAGATGGCGTCCGACACCAGCACCGCCGACAGGGGCAGATAGGCCGAGGTCAGCGCCTTGGCCGAGGTCAGGATGTCCGGCTTCATGCCATAGGTTTGACTGCCCCACATATTGCCGGTGCGGCCATAACCGCAGATCACTTCGTCGGCGACCAGCAGCACGTCGTATTTTTTCAGCACCGCCTGGATTTTCTCGAAATATGTGGCGGGCGGCAGGATGACGCCGCCAGCCCCCATGACAGGCTCGGCGAAAAACGCGGCCACCGTTTCCGGCCCTTCGCGCAGGATCAGCGCCTCCAGATTGTCGGCCAGCCGGGTGGCGAAGTCCGTCTCACTCTCCCCGTCCTGCCCGAACCGGTAGTAATGCGGGCAATCGGTATGCAGGATGCCCTGGATCGGCAGGTCGAAATCGCGGTGACAGTTGGGCAGGCCCGTCAGGCTGGCCGCCGCGACGGTGACGCCGTGATAGGCCTTCTGCCGCGCGATGATCTTCTTCTTCTGCGGTCGGCCCAGCGCGTTGTTGTAGTACCAGACCAGCTTCACCGCCGTGTCATTGGCTTCCGACCCGGAGCAGGCGAAGAACACCTTGCTCATCGGCACCGGGGCCAGGGCGATCAGCCGCTCGGCCAGATCAATGGCCGGCTCATGCGATTTATGGGCAAACGCGTGGTAGAAGGGCAGGGTGCGCATCTGGCGGATGGCGGCATCGACCAGACGCGGCTCGTCAAAGCCCAGGCTGGTACACCAGAGGCCGGCGACGCCCTCAATATACTCCTTGCCCGTCTCATCCGTGACGGTTACGCCCTTGCCCGACGCCATCACCAACGGCCCTGTCGTCTCATGCGCCTTCAGGTTGGTGTAGGGGTGCAGGTGATAGGCGATGTCACGGCTGCCGGCGGAATTTCCCAGATGCGTCATGATGGTGGCGTCCTGTTGCAGGGTGCCGCCATGGTGAAGCGCCCATGGGTGTCATTGCAACCCCTTAGCCGGTTCGCCGGGCGGCACTGGGCGGGGCGGCGTGCAGGCGGCCCCAGGCCCGGCGCAATTGCCGGGTGGAGCCGAAGCCGGCGCGTTCGGCGACCGCCTCCATATCCAGGCGCGAATTTTCGATCATGCGGCGGGCCAGACCGACGCGCAGCCGGTTCACATAATCCGGCACGGTCATGCCGGCATGTTCGCGAAACAGGCGGGACAGGTGGCGGGGGCTGGCATGGGCGATATCGGCCAGGGTGGACAGTGACCATTCGCGCGCCGGATCGGCGGAAATGGCATCCTGTACCCGGTGGATGGCGGGATGCAGATGGTTACGCCCCTCCAGCCACGGCGATAGCTGTGGGTCGGCCCCGGCCCGGCGCATATAGACGACAAGATAGCGGGCGACCGATGCCGCCACGCCGGGGCCGCAGCGCCGCGCAATAAAATGCAGGGCCAGATCAATGCCGGCGGTGATGCCGGCACTGCTCCAGCAATTGCCATCCTCCACGAACAGCCGGTTCTCCATCACGCGGCAACTGGGCGCGGCGCGGCGCAGTTCCTCATAGGAACTATGATGCGTGGTGCAGGCCCGGCCCTCCATCAGGCCGGCGCGGGCGGCCAGGACAGCGCCCGAACAGATGCTCAAGATCAGGTGGCCGGGCCGCACCGTCCGGCGCAGCCAGTCCACGATCACCTGTTCTTGCACATCATCGGCCCGCACATCCTGCCCGGGCAGCGGGTCGATATTGCCCGACAGCATGATGATGGCGTCATCGGGCAGACGGTCGGGCAGGGGGGCGATGTGGGACAGGACGAGACCGACGGAACTGGACATTTCCGGATCAGGGCCGACGAAGTTCAGGTCGAAGCGTAACCGATCCTGTTCCACCCCGGCGCGGCGCAGCACCTCCGTCGGGCCGGCCACATCGAGCAGCATGGCGCGGGGCGGCAGCACGACATGGACGGGAATGATCTGGCGGTTCTGGTTCGCCCCGTCACCCATGGTTACGCCGCCTCCCGCGTCCCAGTATCGTCCAGGGCGCGCGCCAGCGCCTGTTCCACGTTCGTGATGGTGGCGAAGCGACCGGCCAGCACCAGTTCCGTCCGTGCCCGGATGTCATCGGCAGACCAGATGCGGCCCGCCGCGTCGGTCATGGCGAAGGTCAGGGTCGCCTCCGTCACATAATCAACCTCATACCCCAGGTCAGACGCGTGGCGCGTCGTCGTCTCACAGCATTGTTCGGTGCGGATGCCGCAGACGATGACCCGGCGTACGCCCCTGGCCACCAGCCAGACATCCAGACCGCTGCCCACCAGGGCGCTGTGGCGCGGCTTTTCAAACACCGCGTCGGGTTCGATCCGCACCGGCGACAGCAGCTTCACATGGCCGGACGCCTTGGAGAACGGGCCGTCGGGATCGACATGGAAAATCTGGGCGATGGGGATGCCCGCCGCCTTGGCGCCATCAATCAGGGCCTGCACGCGGTTAAAGAAGGGCGGTACCTCCTCCTCCCGCCAATAGGCACGCTGACGAAAGCTTTCCTGGACGTCGATGACCAGTAAGGCGGTATC
>CALRNG020000091.1:0-10481 GCA_943369495.1 Rhizobium sp. Q54 | reverse complement strand
AGTCATGGTGGTAGTGGTCTGGCGATGCATCGACATGGGGACGACGATGCCGTCCGGACGGACTTGTGTAAACCCGCAACCGGCGCGCGGGGTCCTTGCGTCTGCCGCATGGCGGTGGGTTTCCAGACTATTTGTTGCGGTTTTCCGTCGACAGTGGGACTATATAGCCGAGAGTGGTTGTGCCTGAAGGGTGCGTGTTTAAATGTCCGTGGAATTGAGTGACCCCAAAACCTTGGAAGCTATTGGGATTCTGGCGACGGCCCTGGATGATGTCACGGGGCCAGAGCGTCTGGAATGCTTGATGGCGGCCAACGCGTTGCGTCAGGTTGTGGAAACCCGGTCGGAAAATGCGCTGGTGTTCGCGCAGCAGGCGTTTGAGTCCCTCGATGAAGGCGTGCGCCGCCGCGTGGAGAATGAGGCGACCACCACCGCCATCAAGGTTGTAGAACAGGCGAAGAAAAAGCCAAACCCGCGCATGGTGCGTGCCCAGCGGCCCAAGCCCACCGGCGGTTTCCTGGATGCACTCAATGGTGGTCAGCTGAAAACCGAACGCAAGTGGTAAGCAGCGGTTCCTACCGTTGAGGCCACGATCAAGGCGCCCTGGACCGGGCGCCTTTTTTGTGATTTTATGACGAACAAACCAAGTACAAAGTCAATGCGACAGGGGTGTCGTCATGGCCGATGCGGCGACCATTGCCGCCGAAGCCGTTTGCGATGAGGCACATCACCTGGATTGGTATGAGGGTCATTGCTCATCCGGGTCCACGATGTCCAGCGATATGGCGGCGGCATTGATCAGCAGCTTGCCCGCATGTTCGAAATTCACCGTCACCCGCTGCCCCACCACGGACTGCACTTGACCCAGTCCCCAGTCGGGCTGCGACGGGTGGCGGACGAAAATGCCGGGGGCCAGGACGTCGGACATTTGAATGGTTTCCAGTTGGGGGGACACCAGCTTATCCTACGCGCCGGTGATACGGCACGCCATCCCCGGCGAGGGGCGGCGGCCCCAACGCTGAGGATGCGGATGAGCTTGGGAATTCGGGCTGTGGAGCTGCTCTGCTCCCGCCTGTGCCATGATCTGGTCGGGCCGGTCGGGGCCATCAACAATGGTGTGGAACTGCTGGACGAAGGCGGGGACAGCGGCGGCGAGGCCCTGGACCTGATTGCGGACAGTGCGGAGACCGCCGCAGCCCGCCTACGCCTGTACCGCGTGGCATTGGGTGCTGCCGGTGGGCAATCCCTGTCGGCTGGTGATGCCCGCGCGGCGCTGGAGGGCTGGTTCCGGGGGGGCAAGGTCCGGTTGGAATGGCAGGCCGCACCGTTCGACCCGCCGCCCGGCCTGTTGAAGACGGCGCTGCTGGCCGCTCTGCTGACCGAGGAGGCGTTGCCGCGCGGTGGTTCCATCCGGATTGTGGGCGGCGACGCGGGCATACAGGTCACGGGGGCCGGCACGGGCTGCGCGCTGCGTCCGGAGATGGTGCCGGCGCTCGCCGGACAGATGTCGGAAGCCGAGCTTGGCCCCCGGTCCGTCCTCTCCCATGCCACTCCCCTTTTGGCCAGGGCCTATGGATTGTCCTTCGCCGTGGAAAGTCCCACCGGGGGTGGGGAGGTGCAGTTCCGAATCCAGCCGGCGCCTGCGTGATTTTCCCTTCGGATTGGCGGCGATGATGCGCTTTGGCAACTGTTCAACCACACCGTGAGCAGGGCTGGGGTGGCTTGTTCTGCGGCGTGCCATATCCTGATGGCCGAACCTAACCGAAAAGAGGTAATGTTCCCCTTGCCAAAGCCGGGTCCGACAGGCCATCAATTCCCACAAGGCACAACGACTTTAACCTAATTCCGACACTCTATCATTGGCCGACGGTCGGCCGGGCGCGTACAAGGGTTCTTCACCGGGCTGAAGACCGGCGTATGACGCGGAAACTGGGATTTCCCGAAACGGGGCGTGGACCATGGATGATCTGCTGAGTGAATTCCTCACTGAGACCAATGAGAACCTCGCCGTCCTCGACGTCGAGCTGGTAAAGCTGGAGCAGAACCCCAACGATCCGGGGCTGTTGTCAAACATCTTCCGTCTGGTTCATACCATCAAGGGCACCTGCGGCTTCCTGGGTCTGCCCCGGCTGGAATCGGTGGCGCATGCCGGCGAGAATGTGCTGGGCAAGTTCCGCGACGGCGAGCTGCATGTTTCCCCGTATGCCGTGTCGCTGATCCTCGAATCGCTGGACACGATCAAGGGCATCCTGTCCGTTCTGGAGGCGACCGAGGCGGAGCCGCCCGGCGGTGATCAGGACCTGATCGACCGGCTGAACGCCATGGCCGAGGGCAAGGAAGTGCCGAAGGCCGCTGCCGCTGCCCCCGCCCCGGTTGCCGCCGCAGCACCCGCCAATGATCCGGACGATCTGTTCACGCCGGTGCCAGCACACCTGACCCACACGCTGGCACCAGCCGCACCGCCGCCGCCCCCGCCGCCGACCCCGGCTGCCGTGGTGAAGGTGGAAGCGCCGGCCCCGGTGGTCGAGGCCGCACCCCCGCCGCCGGCACCTCCGCCGCCGCCGCCCCCGCCGCGCTCCGAGCCGCAGGACGATGTGCGCGGCGAGTCCAAGGAAAGCGCGCTCGCCCAGCAGACCATCCGCGTGCATGTCGACCTGCTGGAAAACCTGATGACCATGGTTTCCGAGCTGGTGCTGACCCGGAACCAGCTGTTGCAGATTCTGCGCTCGCAGAAGGACAGCGAGTTTGCCGCGCCGCTGCAGCGCCTGAATCATGTGACGTCGGAGCTGCAGGAAGGCGTCATGAAGACGCGCATGCAGCCCATCGGCAATGCCTGGGCCAAGCTGCCGCGTCTGGTCCGCGATCTCAGCCACGAACTTCACAAGAAGATCGAGCTGCAGATGCTGGGCGCCGAGACCGAACTGGACCGTCAGGTTCTGGAACTGATCAAGGATCCGCTGACCCACATGGTCCGCAATTCCGGCGATCACGGTCTGGAGACCCCTGCCGATCGTCTGGCCGCTGGCAAGGGCGAAACGGGTCGCATCACCCTTAACGCCTATCACGAAGGCGGTCACATCATCATCGAGATCGCGGACGATGGCCGCGGCCTTGCCCTGTCGAAGATCAAGGCCAAGATCGTCCAGAACGGGCTGGCGACCGAGTCGGAACTGGCCTTGATGTCGGATCAGCAGATCCAGCAGTTCATCTTCAAGCCCGGCTTCTCCACCGCCGCCAAGGTCACGTCCGTGTCCGGCCGTGGCGTGGGCATGGATGTGGTGAAGACCAACATCGAAAAGATCGGCGGCACCATTGAGATGCGGTCGATCGAAGGCCGTGGTACGACCTTCACCATCAAGATCCCGCTGACGCTGGCCATCGTGTCGGCCCTGATCGTCGAATGCGCGTCGGAGCGCTTCGCCGTACCGCAGATCAGCGTCATCGAACTGGTGCGCGCCGCCAGCGACAGCGAGCACAAGATCGAGCGCATCAACGGCGCCCCGGTCCTGCGCCTGCGCAACCGCCTGCTGCCGCTGGTCAGCCTGCAGAACCTGCTGAAGCTGGGGGTGGCCGATGATGATGACAAGCGTGAGACCTTCATCGTCGTCAGCCAGGTTGGCGCTTACACGTTCGGCATCATCGTCGACCGCGTCTTCGACACTGAAGAAATCGTGGTGAAGCCGGTGGCGCCGATCCTGCGCCATATTGAGCTGTTCTCCGGCAACACGATCCTGGGCGATGGCTCGGTGATCATGATCCTGGACCCCAACGGCATCGCCACCGCGTCCGGCTCCATGGGTGGCACGACCGATCACGCCCAGAACAGCGCCCAGGAAGTGGCCAAGGCCGCCCGCCGGGAGGACGACAAGATGGCCCTGCTGCTGTTCAGCGCCGGGGATGGCGGTCCGAAGGCGGTGCCGCTGTCGCTGGTGGCCCGCCTGGAGGATGTCGACCTCAATCTGGTCGAACTGTCGAACGGCGAGCCGGTGGTCCAGTATCGTGGCCGCCTGATGCCGCTGGTGCCCATCGATCCGAACTGGAAGATTACCCGCGGCAAGCGCCAGCCCGTTGTGGTGTTCGCCGATGGCGACCGTTCCATGGGTCTGGTCGTGGACGAGATTGTCGACATCGTCGAGGATCGTCTCCAGGTCGAACTGGGTACCGAACGCCAGGGCTTCCTGGGGTCGGCCATCATCGCCAACAAGGCGACGGACGTTATCGATGCCGGCTTCTATCTGACCCGGGCCTTCAAGGACTGGTTCGGAAACAACCATGAAAGCTTCGAGGATGAGCGTCAGCACCGTGTATTGCTGGTCGATGACAGCCCGTTCTTCCGCAATCTGCTGACGCCGCTGCTGACCGTGTCCGGTTACGATGTCACGGCTGTGGAAAGCGCCGATGAGGCACTGGCACTCAGCGAGTCGGGTGAAGATTTCGATGTCATCGTCTCCGACATCGAAATGCCGGGCATGAGCGGACTGGATTTCGCCCAGGCGGTCCGTGCATCCGCCCGCTGGTCCGGTACGCCAATGGTGGCCCTGTCCAGCCACGCCGCCCCGCGTGATCTGGAGCGTGGCCGTCAGGCCGGCTTCAATGATTACGTGGCCAAGTTCGACCGTGAGGCCTTGCTCCTCACCCTGCAGCAGACCATTGCCGAGAAAGGTGCCGCATGAGTGCCCGTCTCCCCGCCGTCAAGAAGGCCGGTTCCCAGGAAATCGCCGCCGTGAAGAACGAGGATTTCGTCACGGCGACCATTGCGAACCAGCTGTTCGGCATCCCGGTGCTGCAGGTCCAGGATGTCCTGGGCCCGCAGAAAATCACCCGCATTCCGCTGGCCCCGCCGGAGGTTGCCGGTTCGCTGAACCTGCGCGGCCGCATTGTCACGGCCATTGATGTCCGCCTGCGCCTGGGCCTGCCGCCCCGGCCGGCCGACGGCAAGCCGGTGATGAGCATCGTGGTGGACCATAAGGGGGAGCTCTACTCCCTGATGGTCGACAATGTCGGTGAGGTGCTGTCGCTGTCGTCGGATGACTTCGAACGTCACCCGGCGACCCTTGATCCGCGCTGGCGGGAAATCTCCACAGGTATTTATCGCCTGAAAGAGACCCTGCTTGTCGTTCTCGATGTCTCAAAGCTGCTGAACTTTGCTAACATCGAAGCGGCCTAACCCGCTCCCGGCAATCGAGGTCCGTTGATGAAGTCCTGTCTGGTCGTCGATGACAGCCGCGTTGTCCGCAAGGTGGCGCGCAAAATTCTGGAAGAACTCGGCTTCTCCTGCGATGAAGCCGAGGATGGCAAGCAGGCCATGGAATATTGCGCAAAGCGGATGCCCGACGCCATCCTGCTGGATTGGAACATGCCGGTCATGACCGGTATCGAGTTCCTGCGCCGGCTGCGCAAGATGACGGGTGGGGAGAATCCACGGGTCGTTTTCTGCACCACGGAAAATGACCTGGCTCACATCCAGGAAGCCCTGTCGGCCGGTGCGAATGAGTACATCATGAAGCCGTTCGACAGCGACATCATCCAAACCAAGTTCCAGCAGGTCGGCCTCCTCTGAGGCCGTCCGGGATTGCAGGCAATGAACGAGCTTCCCGGAAAGACGGCGCCCAACGCGGCCCCGACCGGAACAGAGCCCTACCGGGTCATGGTGGTGGATGACAGTGCCGTCATCCGCGGCCTGCTGACCCGTTCGCTTGAAGGCGATCCGGAGGTGAAAGTTGTTGCCTCCGTCGCCAACGGGCAGATGGCGATCAACACGCTTCAGCGGCAGAGCATCGACGTCATCGTGCTGGATATCGAGATGCCGGTGCTTGATGGGTTGTCGGCTCTGCCGCACCTGTTGAATGTCGATCCGAACGTCAAGATCGTCATGGCCTCCACGCTGACGGCCAAGAATGCCGATATCAGCCTGCGCGCGCTGAAGGCCGGGGCGGCGGATTACATCCCCAAACCGTCATCAACGCGTGAGCTGACCAGTGCCGATGATTTCAAGCGGGAACTGACGGAGAAAGTCAAGGCGCTGGGCATGGCGGCCCGCAGGGCCGATCCGCGTAAAGGCGCACCGGTGGCCCCGACCACACCCGGTGGGTCTGCGGTGCCGCGTCCGGCCCCGGTTGGCAATGTGGCGCCGACCACCAGCTTTACCCTGTCCACCCCCATCCGGCCCAAGCCAGAGCCGGGGCCGGTCACCCTTCGCCCGCTGCCGGATTTCCGTCCCGACATCCTGGCCATCGGCAGTTCGACGGGCGGGCCGCAGGCCCTGTTCGAGGTGCTGAGCCATCTGAAGGATGTGAAGCAGCCCATCCTGATCACCCAGCATATGCCCGCCACCTTCACCACCATCCTGGCTGAGCATATCACGCGGCAATGCGGCGTGCAGTGCGCGGAGGCCAAGGAGGGGGAGGTGATCGTCGGCGGTCGCGCCTATGTGGCGCCGGGTGATTTTCACATGCTGGTGGTCCAGAAGAACGGGCAGAATTGTCTGACCCTGACCAAGGATCCGCCGGAGAATTTCTGTCGCCCGGCCGTGGACCCGATGCTGCGCAGCATTGTGCGGGCCTATGGCAAGCGGGTGCTGGTGACCATCCTGACCGGCATGGGGCATGACGGTCAGCGTGGTTCCGAAGTGGTTGTCCAGGCCGGCGGTGCCGTGCTGGGCCAGGACGAACCCTCCTCCGTGGTATGGGGCATGCCGGGGGCGGTGGCGAATGCGGGGCTGTGCAGCGCCGTCTTGCCATTGAAGGAGATAGGGCCTTACATTCGTAAGATCGCATTGAGGCAGGCAGCATGAAGGTCGAAGATTTCGATATGTTCTGCACCATGCTGCGGCAGCGGTCGGGTCTGGTCCTGACCCCCGACAAGGCCTATCTGCTGGAAAGCCGGTTGATGCCGGTGGCCCGCAAATGGGGCCTGAAGGGGTTGGATGAACTGGCCGCCACGGTGAGAAGCAAGCGGGACGAAGCCCTGCTGCGTGACATCACCGAGGCGATGACCACGAACGAAAGCTCGTTCTTCCGCGACCAGAAGCCGTTCGACCAGTTCAAGGCCGTCGTCCTGCCGGCCCTGCTGGCCAGCCGCGCCGCCAAGCGGACCATCCGTATCTGGTCCGCCGCCTGCTCGTCGGGTCAGGAAGCCTACTCGCTCTCCATGCTGCTGAACGAGGAAGGGGCAAAGCTGGCCGGCTGGCGGATCGAGATCATTGGCACCGATCTGTCAGGGGAAATGGTCAACAAGGCCAAGGCTGGCCTTTATACCCAGTTCGAGGTCCAGCGCGGCCTGCCCATCACCCATCTGGTGAAGTATTTCAAGCAGGTGGGCGACAAGTGGCAGCTGAATGACGATATCCGCAATCGGGTCCAGTTCCGCGAATATAACCTGCTGACCGACCTGACGCCCCTGGGCCAGTTCGATGTCATCTTCTGCCGCAACGTGCTGATCTATTTCGATCAGCCGACCAAGGGTAAGGTGCTGGAGTCGATGGCCAAGCTGCTGCCGCCGGACGGTGTGCTGTATCTTGGCGGGGCGGAAACGGTGCTGGGCATCACGGAGAAGTTCAAGCCCATGGAAGGCCAGCGCGGCCTTTACGTTCTGGCCAAGTAACATGCCCGACTTTCGCGCGCTGGTGGACGATGAACTTGTTGTCTACCGCCAGGCGCGCGGGGCCGGTGATGTCGCGGCCGCGTGGGTCGCGCTGGAGCGTGCCCATATTCTGGGTCAGATGGATTGGTGGCAACATACGCGGGTCCATCTTCTGATGCTTGGCCTGGGGCTGGCGACGGGTGACTGGCGGGAGATCCGGGGCCAGTTTTTCCGCCTTGTCCTGGCCGCGCCCGGCTCCATAACCCGCAAGGCGCCGATTGGAAACAGCGGGCGATCCAACATTTCGGCCTTTCTGCCGCAAACGATCGCGCCGGACCTGGCCGCCAAACTGGACGGGCGCTCTTCCTGATCTTGATCCTATCCCCCTGCGCGCATCCCATCGCCGCTACAATTTGGTAGGGTTTCAAAGGTCAATCCTTTCAAGCCTTCCCTGGCGGTTTGCCCCATGCACCGGCATTTAATGCTGCCCCTGCTTTGCCTGCTGCTTCTGTCCTGCACGGTGACCGCGCGGGCGGAGACGGTGCGATTTGGCCTGCGGGAGGCGGCCCCCCTGGTGGAAACCGCACCCGATGGGACGCTGCGGGGGGGTGAGTATGAATTGCTGTCCGCGATCCTGACCGCTGCCGGCATGGAATTGGAACCCTATCTCGGCTCCAATGCCCGTCTGGCCTTGGCGGCGGGTGAGGGGGTGGTGGATGGCTTTGCGCCGGTGGTCGGTCCACCGGCGGCCGGTTTGAACCTGACTGAGAGCTACATCACCTATCGCAATGTCGCGGTCACCCTGTCTTCGCGGGATGTCAGGCTGGAAAGTCCTTCCGACCTGAAGGGGCTGCGCATCCTGGCCTTTCAGCGCGCCTCGAAGGTGCTGGGTCCGGAATTCGCCGCCGCCGTGACCGAATCCGTCGATTACCGGGAGGAGCCGGTGCAGGCGTTACAGGCCAAAGGACTGCTTTTTGGCCGCTATGACGTTCTGATCGGCGAGTCCCGTGTCCTTCAGTACCATATTGCCCAGGTCCTGAAGGCCGGTGGGGCATCGGTCCAAAGCCTGCCCATCGTCGAACATCGGCTGTTCGCGCCAAATCATTATTGTGCCGGTTTTCGCGACCCGGCACTTGTCCTGCGGTTCAATGAGGCCTTGCGCCGGATAAAGGCGGACGGCACCTACGCTGCCATCCTGAACCGCTATGATGCCACGCAATAGGCCTTGTCGATCCTGACCGCTCGCACGCGGTTGACGATTGACCAGCCGTTGGACAATTCGCCCACGGGTGCGACCGTCCAGTCCCATTCCATCACGCTCGCTGGCACACCCGCCGGCAGGTCGGCGCCGAACAGCGGGTCTTCCATTTCCGTCACCCGACCGTCGGGATCGATGACGCGCCGCTGAACATCGCCGACCAGCAGCGTGGGGCAATCAAAGCCACGCAGGTGGTTCAGATGGGCCGTGACAATGGCGCGGGCATAGGCGGGCAAATCTGTACCCGGCCAGCGCTTCTCCACCAGCCGCAACGGCACCAGCGGCAATTGCGAGATCAGGTTCGCCGATACGACCAGGCCCACATCTTCTTCGTCCAGACAAACCGTGCAGGACGGCGCGGGCGGGGTCGGGCTGGTGCCATCGGCCAAGGCGGCGGCCACGCCGGTCAGATCGTGTTCCAGCAGATGGATGGCCGCATGCCGACGGGCCAGCTGGCGCGCGGCAGGCGGATGGGCGACATCGACCAGCAGAATACGGCTGAACCGCGACAGCAGTTCCGCCATCGGCAGGTCCAGACAGGGACCGGACCCCAGGATGATCGCGGTGTTCCGGCCGGCGGGGGCTTCGGCGATAGCGGTCAGGATGCGGCGGCGCGTATATTCCTGATGCGGGGCCCAGGCGGCGGCGCAGCGGGCCGCCCGCCCCACACAGGCGACGGCCGCATAACGATATCCCAACCGCACGAAGGCGGGTGCACAGCGTGTGCGCAGGCTGATCAGAAACTCACGAAGCATCGCCGCCCGGCACCAATAAAAAGGGCCCGTCCCGGACAACCGGAACGGACCCGTCACATAGCACAGCCTGGGGTCCAGGCTGTATCCTTACTTCACGGCGGCCGTCTGGGTCCGCTGGCGCAGCGCGTCAAGCAGGGCTTCAAACTTGCCGCCATTGCTTTCGATCAGGCTGGCGAATTCAGACCGCTGCGTCACGCTCATCGACACATTTTCCACGATCACGTCGATGATCTTGAAGCTGCCATCCTTGGACCGGACGCGCCAGGACACGTTCACGGGCGGCTGGCCGTTGGGGCGCAGTACCTGCGAGGTGACGACGGCGTCATTCTCGCCCGAGGCCTGACCACCGCCGACCTTGAACTTTTCGCCTGCATACTGGCTGAAGCGTTCGGCATAGACCTCCACGATCATCTGCTCGAACAGGGCCTGGTATTCCTTCTTCTGCGCGTCGTTGGCGAGGTTCCAGTAACGGCCCAGCACGAAGCGGCTGATCGTGTTGATGTCGAAATTCTCGTTCAGCAGGTCGCGGAACACGGCCTTCGCCTGATCCTTGCTGACCTTGGGGTCGGCCAGGGTAGCAATGGCCTTGTCGCCCAGGCCCTGCACGAAATCGGCGGAGGCCTGCGTGCTCTTCGCGGCCTGGGCCATGGCGGTGGTGGGCGCCAGAACCGGCACTGCGACGGCGGCGACACCTGCCAGCATCCAGAATGCGGCACCGGCCAGCGGCGAACGGCGGTTTTGGGTCTGCATGGTCACGTCATCAATCCTTTTTACACTTGGCGTCATCATTTCCGGTGGCCGGGCCATCGGCAGTGACGCGCATCACGTCCGGCGATTCATGGCATTAACCATTTGTCATGCCCATGGATAGACCGGAATTGCGTCCGATC
>CALRNG020000090.1:0-10717 GCA_943369495.1 Rhizobium sp. Q54 | reverse complement strand
CCCTCGCTGTCGGCATCCAGGGAGGCGGCGAAACCCCCGCCATCGGCCACCATCTCGGTCAGGATCCAATCGGCGGTTTCGGTGATCCGGGCGTGGAGCAGCGGGTCGCGCGTTTCGTGCCAGACGGTCAGCATCAGGTCGATCAGCTGGGCATTGTCGTAGAGCATTTTCTCGAAATGCGGGACCAGCCATTCCGCATCCACGGAATAGCGGGCAAAGCCGCCGCCCAGATGATCATAGATGCCGCCCTGGACCATGCGCGTCACGGTCTGCACTGTGGCGGTGGCCAATTGCTGCCGGCCTGTATGGCGGAAGGCACGCCAGAGCAGTTCGAAGATGCCCGGCTGTGGGAACTTTGGGGCGTCGCCGATGCCGCCCCAGACGGGGTCCACCTCCCGCACCAACCGGTCAGCCACCTGAATCAAGGTATCGGGCGTCACCGCATCCCCGGGCCGGCCCGTGGCCAGATTATCCATGGCGCTGGTCAGGGCCTGGACATTGCGTTCTACCTTCGCCGGTTCTTCCGCAAAGGTCTGGGCAACCGTCTGCAACACCTCTGGAAAGCCGGGCCGGCCCCAGCGCCGTTCCGGCGGGAAATAGGTGCCGCCCCAGAAAGGATGACCGTCGGGCGTCAGGAACATGGTCAGCGGCCAGCCGCCCTGCTGCCCCAGAAGGCTCAAGGCTTGCTGGTAGATATGGTCCAGGTCGGGCCGTTCCTCCCGGTCCACCTTGATATTGACGAACAGCCTGTTCATCAGGCCGGCGATGGCTGGATTCTCAAAGCTTTCATGGGCCATGACATGGCACCAGTGACAGGCGGCATAGCCAACCGACAGCAGGATAGGCTTGCCCTCCGCTTTCGCCCTGGCCAGCGCTTCCGGTCCCCAGCCCATCCAATCCACGGGATTGTCCATATGCTGGCGCAGATAGGGGCTGGTTTCCCGGTGCAGCAGATTGCCAGCACCGCGATGGGCGCTGTTGGAGGGCGTGGCCATGGTTCATCCTTTGCCAGGGTCGCCCATCATGACGCCAATCCATGACGGGCCTATGAAGAACAAATAGTTTATCCTTGTGTCGAACCCAGGGTGCGGGAAAAATCACGCCAGATCAGAGGGAGGCCGGAAGCCATGAAGGTGACCATCAATATCGATTGCACACCGGAAGAGGCGCGGATCTTCCTGGGCCTGCCGGATGTCCAGCCCATGCAGGCGGCGCTGATGCAGCAATTGCAGGATCAGCTGTCGACCAATATGAAGGCCATGGACCCGGAAACCATGATGAATACCTGGCTGCCCTTGGGTCTGCAGGGCATTGAGCAGTTTCAGAAAATGATGTGGTCGCAGATGTCCAGCGCCATGGGCGGCGGCCCGACGAAGGATGGCAAGAAGTGAGTGACGACGTTCTGATGGACCCCGCCCCCTATTACCGCGCCCATGTCTTTGTCTGCACCAATGAGCGGGAGCCGGGCCACCCCCGTGGCTGCTGCCGCGAAAAGGGCGGGGATGAGCTGCGCGATTATATGAAGAAGAAGGCAACCGGCCTGGGCTTGGGCAAGGCCGTGCGCATCAACAATGCCGGCTGCCTGGACCGCTGCGAACTGGGGCCGGTCCTGGTCGTTTATCCCGAAGGCGTCTGGTACGCGGTGACCAGCAAGGCTGATATTGACGAGGTCCTGCAAACCCATCTGGTGGAGGGCGGGCGCGTGGAGCGCCTGATGCTGCGGCCCACCGACAAGCTGCCCGCCGATATCGCCGCCCGTCAGGTGGCGGCGGAATGATGTTTCACGTGAAACACGCCTGATGCGCGCCGACACGATCTTCGCCCTGGCCTCTGCCCCTGGTCGTGCCGGGGTGCAGGTGATCCGCCTCTCCGGCCCTGATGCGGGGGCAGCTTTGTCGCGGCTGACGGGCCGTGCCCTGCCGACCCCCCGACAGGCAGCCCTGGCAGGATTGCGTGACCCGGTCACGGGGGAGTTGTTTGACAAGGCCCTGGTCCTGTCCTTTCCTGGCCCCGGCAGCTTCACGGGCGAGGATGTGGTGGAGCTGCATCTGCATGGGGGCCGCGCCGTCCTGTCGGCGGCGACGCAGGCCCTGATGGGCCTGGGCCTGCGCGTTGCCGAACCGGGGGAGTTCAGCCGCCGCGCCTTCGAACATGGCAAGCTGGACCTCACGGAGGCCGAAGCCATCGCCGATCTGGTGGATGCCGAGACAGCAGCACAGCGGCGCCAGGCCCTGCGCCAGATGGAAGGCGCCCTGGGCCAGCTCTACGATGGCTGGCGCCACCGCCTGACCCGCGCGCTGGCCCATCTGGAGGCCGATATCGACTTCCCGGACGAGGATCTGCCCGGCGGTCTGTCGGATGCTGTGCGCCCCGTGGTGGCGGGGCTGGTGGCCGAACTGTCGGCGCATCTGGCAGATCAAGGGCGCGGCGAGCGGCTGCGCGATGGCATTTCCATCGCCATTCTGGGGGCGCCCAATGCCGGCAAGTCCAGCCTGCTGAACGCCATTGCGCGGCGCGATGTCGCCATCGTGTCGAACCAGGCGGGCACGACCCGCGATGTGATTGAGGTGCAGCTGGATTTAGGCGGTTACCCCGTCCTGCTGGCCGATACGGCGGGTCTGCGCGATGCCGCCGATCAGGTCGAAAGCGAGGGCATCCGCCGTGCCCTGGACCGGGCCGCCAAGGCCGATCTGAAACTGCTGGTCTTTGATGGTGGGGAATTGCCCGATCCGGCCACCCTGGCGCTGGCCGATGATGACGCCATCCTGGTGATGAACAAGGCTGATTTGCCGGGTGCCGTGGCGCCCCTGGTGGGCCGCCCGATCCTACCGCTGTCTGCGCGCACGGGCGATGGTGTGCCGGCCCTGCTGTCGGCCCTGGAACAGGCCGTTGCCGCACGCTATGCCCCGTCTGGCGCGCCGGCCCTGACCCGCGCCCGGCACCGCTCCGCCCTGGAGGAATGCCGGGAGAACCTGCACCGAGCGTTACAGGCCCCCTTACCGGAACTGGCCGCCGAAGATGTGCGTCTGGCCGTCCGCGCGCTGGGCCGCATCACGGGACGGGTGGATGTCGAGGATCTGCTGGACGTGATTTTTCGGGATTTCTGCATCGGGAAGTGACGGAGGCCCATGCGCCCCTGCCCTTTGACTTGAGGGCTGCGCGCGCTTATCTTCCCGCCCCATGCAGCACTATGATGTGATCGTGGTTGGCGGCGGCCATGCGGGATGCGAGGCGGCGGCCGCGGCGGCGCGTGCGGGGGCCCGTACGGCGCTGGTGACCCACAAGACGGAAACCATTGGCGAGATGTCGTGCAACCCGGCCATCGGTGGCCTGGGCAAGGGGCATCTTGTGCGCGAGATTGATGCGCTGGACGGTGTCATGGGCCGGGTGACGGACCAGGGCGGCATCCAGTTCCGCATCCTGAACCGGTCCAAGGGCCCTGCCGTGCGAGGCCCCCGCGCCCAGGCCGACCGCAAACTGTACCGGCAGGCCATGCAGGCGGCCCTGGCCGAACAGCCGAACCTGGAGATTATCGCGGCGGCCGCCGAAGACCTGATCATCGATGGCTCCGGCGCTTGCGCCGGCATCGTGACCGGTGACGGGCGCGAGATCCGCGCTGGTGCCGTGGTCCTGACCACTGGCACCTTCCTGCGCGGGTTGATCCATATCGGGGAAGAGAAGATCCCCGCGGGCCGGGTGGGCGAAGAACCGGCCATCGGCCTGTCTTTGACGCTGGAGAAGCTGGGCTTCAACCTGGGTCGGTTGAAGACGGGCACGCCGCCGCGCCTGGACGGCAAGACCATCGATTGGGCGGGGCTGGAGATGCAGCCGGGGGACAACCCGCCGCCTCCCTTCTCCACCCTGACCGACCGCATCACGACGCCGCAGATCGACTGCGCCATCACCTACACGAACGCGGCGGTTCACCGGATCATCCGCGACAATATCCACCGCGCGCCGATGTATTCCGGGCAGATTGAGGGCGTTGGCCCCCGCTATTGCCCCAGCGTGGAGGATAAGGTTGTCCGCTTCGCCGACAAGGAACGGCACCAGATTTTCCTGGAGCCGGAGGGGCTGGACGACGACACGGTTTATCCCAATGGCATCTCCACCTCCCTGCCGCGCGATGTGCAGCTCGATATTCTGAAGAATATTCCCGGCCTGGAACAGGTGCGGATGATTCGGCCCGGCTATGCCATCGAGTATGATTATGTTGATCCGCGCGAGCTGACCCGCACGCTGGAAACCCGCCGCCTGCCCCGCCTGTTCCTGGCCGGCCAGATCAATGGCACCACCGGGTATGAGGAAGCGGCGGCCCAGGGCCTGATCGCGGGCATCAATGCCGCGCTGGCTGTGACCGGTTCGGCGCCGTTCGTGCTGGACCGGGCAGAGGCCTATATCGGCGTGCTGATCGATGATTTGATCACGCGCGGCACGTCCGAGCCCTATCGCATGTTCACCAGCCGGGCCGAATATCGGCTGCTGCTGCGCGCCGACAATGCCGATCAGCGCCTGACCGACCGCGGTCTGGATATCGGTGTGGTGGACAGCCGGCGACAGGCGCATTGGGCGGCCAAGAAGCAGGCCCTGGCCCAGGCGCGCGACTTGGTCACCGGCCTGTCGGCCACGCCGAATGAGCTGGAAAAGCAAGGGCTGCACATCAACAAGGATGGCGTGCGCCGCAACGCGCTGGACCTGCTGCGCTATCCGGAGATCGACTTCCCTCGCCTGTGTCAGGTCTGGCCGGAACTCTCCACCCTGTCGCCCGACATTGCGGAGCAGGTGGAGATTGATGGCAAGTACGCGGGCTACCTGGACCGCCAGGAGGCGGATATCCGCGCCTTTCGCAAGGATGAGGCGTTGGAGCTGCCGGTCGATCTGGACCCTGACAGCATTGCGTCCCTGTCCACCGAAATCCGGCAGAAGCTGAAGGCCACGCGGCCCGCGACGCTGGGGGCTGCTGCGCGTATTCCGGGTATGACGCCGGCTGCCCTCACCTCTTTGTTGCGGCATGTGAAGAAGCGGGGTTCCGACCGTGGCGCCGCGTAAACCGTCCAAGCCGCTGAAGCTGCCGCCCATGCCCCGCCCGCCGGGGCCGCCGCCGATGAGCCCGCAACAGTTCCAATCCCGCTTCGGTGTTTCACGTGAAACATTGGCGAAGCTGGAGGTCTATGCGGCGCATCTGCACAAATGGAACCCGGCCATCAACCTTGTCTCCAAGAGCACCCTGGACGATCTCTGGTCCCGGCATCTGGCCGATAGCGCGCAGGTCTTCAGCCTGATCCCGGACGGTGCGAAGGTGCTGGTCGATCTGGGGTCCGGTGCCGGGTTCCCCGGTCTGGTCCTGGCCATCCTGGGCGTGGCGGAGGTGCATCTGGTCGAATCAGATGTGCGCAAGGCCGCCTTCCTGCGGGAGGTGGCGCGGGTGACGGGGGCGCCGGCGACGGTGCATCCGGTCCGGATCGAGGTGGCGGATACGCCACCCGCCGATGTGGTCTCTGCCCGTGCGCTGGCGGAACTGGCGCTATTGCTGCCTTGGGCGCATGGAATGCTGAAACCGGGTGGCACCTGCCTATTTCCGAAGGGCAGGACGGCCGAGGATGAATTGACCGCGGTCAAGGATTCCTGGAATATGCGGGTTGAACGGTTCCCGAGCCAGACCGACCCGGCCGGCACCGTTCTGCGTATCAGTGACCTTGCACCGCGCTAAGCGGTCTCGCCACAAGCCGAACGACAGAGGTTGAACGACAGTGCCGAGCGCCGCCCCGACCACCCTCCCCGCCCATCGTCCCCGGATCATCGCCCTTGCCAACCAGAAGGGCGGCGTGGGTAAGACCACGACCACCATCAATCTGGCCACGGCGCTGGCCGCCTGTGGCAAGCGCGTGCTGATCATCGACAATGATCCGCAGGGCAATGCCTCCACCGGCCTGGGCATCCCGCAAAGCAACCGCGAATTCGGCATTTACGATCTGCTGTTCGCTGACCTGACCGTGGAGGAAGTGGCCGTGGCCACGTCCGTTCCCGGCCTGTGGGTGGTGACGGCCAATGTCGATTTGTCGGGCGCCGAGGTGGAGCTGGTCAATGTCGAACGCCGCGAATTCCGGCTCAAGGACAGCCTGGAGAAATCGTCGGGCGGGTTCGACTATATCCTGATCGATTGCCCGCCGGCCCTGGGCCTGCTGACCCTCAACGCGCTGGCGGCGGCGGATGCCGTGCTGGTGCCGCTGCAGTGCGAGTTCTACGCCCTGGAAGGGCTGTCGCACCTGATCCGCACCATTGAGCGCGTGAAACGCGCCTTCAACCCCACGCTGGATATCAATGGCGTGGTCCTGACGATGTTCGACCGTCGCAATAACCTGTCCGACATGGTGGCCGCCGATGTGCGCGGCTTCTTCGGCGAAAAGGTTTATGAGACGGTGATCCCCCGCAATGTGCGGGTGTCCGAGGCGCCAAGCCATGGCAAGCCCGTGCTGCTCTACGACCACAAGTCGGCGGGCGCACAGGCCTATATCCATCTGGCGGGCGAGATGTTGAAGCGCGAGCGGAAGCGGCAGTTGGCCTATGGATGAACCGAGAAAGAACAATTCGCGCACCGGTCTGGGCCGTGGCCTGTCCGCCCTGTTCGGGGAGGTGGCGGCGACGGAGGAAGAACAGCAGGTGGACCGTGTCCGCCTGACGCGCCTGCTGCCCATCGATCAGGTTCATCCCGGCAAGTTCCAGCCGCGCCGCCGCTTTGACGAGGAGGCGTTGACCGCACTCGTTGAAAGTGTGCGCGAACGGGGCATCCTGCAGCCGCTGCTGGTACGCAAGGACCCGGCGGCCACGCCCGGCAATGCCAGCTATGAGATCATCGCCGGGGAACGCCGCTGGCGTGCCGCACAGCTGGCGGGCCTGCATGAGGTGCCGGTCCTGGTCCGTACCCTGTCGGACCGGGAAGCGCTGGAAATCGCGCTGATCGAGAATATCCAGCGCTCCGACCTGACGCCTTTGGAAGAGGCGGAAGGCTATAAGCGTTTGATGGATGAGTTCGATCATACGCAGGAGGATCTGGCGCGGTCGGTGGGCAAAAGCCGGTCGCATGTCGCCAACATGCTGCGCCTTCTGGCCCTGCCGGATGATGTGAAGGCCCTGGTCCAGGATGGCAGCCTGTCCATGGGTCATGCCCGCGCCCTGCTGACCGCGCCCGACCCGATGGCGGCGGCGCAGGAGGTCATCAAGCGCGAACTGAATGTCCGCCAGACCGAAGCGCTGGTGAAGCAGATGTCGGCGGAGCCGCTGGTTCTGACCAAGGCGGTGAAGGACAAGGCGCCCGATACGGTGGCCCTGGAACGGGAAGTCTCCCTGGCACTGGGCCTCAAGGTCACGCTGAGCGGCACCGGCAAGAAGGGCAGCCTGCAAATCCATTATCGCACGCTGGACCAGCTGGACAGTGTGCTGAACCGTATCCTGAAGCGGTGAGATCAGGGGCCGGAACGCGGGATATTTTCCGGCCCTTCTTCATTCAACGATAACAAGCCATCCAGAGGGAAGAATGACCGACAGCAGCCAGATCGGTGCCGAGGCCGCCGCCTATTTCAACGGCTACAGTGCGGCCTTTGCGGCCTATGACACAGACCGCGTGGCGGCCCTTTTCGATCAGCCCCTGACGGTCCTGACGGCGACCAAGCCCATTGTGCATGGCGATCTGGAGGCTGTGCGCGCCTATGTCGACGGTATGCTGGATACCTATCGCCATATTGGGCTGGCCTGGCCGGTGCCGGCGGCGGTCTGGGCCTGGCCCTGTGGTGAGAATCTGGCGCGGGCGGAGGTGCTGTGGCTGCTGCGCTCCGCCGACCGGGCGGAAATCATGCGCTTCTCCACCTCCTACGTCCTGCGCCGCGACGCCGATGCCGGCTGGCGCGTCGCTGTGGTTATTTCCTATGAAGAACCGGTGAAGTTGCCGGCGGGCGCCTGATGCCCTCCCTGCCGCTGACGCTGCTGCCCGACCATCTGGCCGTCTGCCGTCTGACCCCTGATGCCGCCCTGCCCGCCTGGGTGGCGGGACCGGGCTTTGTCAGCATCACGCGCACGGACGAGGAACTGTCCATTGTGGTCCGTCAGGACCGTGTTCCGGGCGATATGGTGGCCGTGGGACCGTGGCGGGCGCTGAAGGTGCAAGGACCTCTGGATTTCGCCCTGACCGGCATCCTGGCCGCCCTGACGGCCCCGCTGGCCGATGCCGGCATCAGCCTGTTCGCCATCGCCACCTATGACACGGATTACGTCCTGGTGCGCGCCGAGACGCTGGAGGCGGCGATCAACGCCCTGACGGCGGCGGGGCATCGGGTGGCGGCGTAAACGCGACTGCTCCACAAATTCTTGTTCGCCCTCACGAGAATTTGTCTGAATCGGGTGTCGCCGCAGAAATTTTGATCGGACATCCTGAAAACCTATCCAGGACGCCCTGCCCTCACGAATTTTTGTCGGAGGGTGAGCCTATCCCCAACCGTGCCGCTGCTGTCCTTGCGGCTGCCCAGCGCTTCTCCTGCAGCCCTGACGCCCGCGCCCGCATCGCCTCCACCATTGCCGGATCGGCGCTGTTTGGGTGGCCGCTGCTGAAGGGTGGGGCGGGGTTGTATTCCATGGAGAGCTGGGTGCGCTCGGCGCGGTCCTGATCGAACAGCATGGCCGCCAGGTGCAGGGCGAAATCGATGCCCGACGTGACGCCACCGCCGGTGACGCGGTTGCGATCTACCACCACGCGGTCGTCGCAGGGCGTGCAGCCGAACAGGGCAAGCTGATCCAGTGACATCCAATGGCAGGTGGCTCGGTAACCGGTCAGCAGGCCGGCGGCGGCCAGGACCAGGGAGCCGGTGCAGACCGACGTGACATACCGCGCCCCGGCTGACTGCGCGCGCAGGAAATCCAGTACATCGGCATCATCCATCAGGTCCAGCTGCCCCGGCCCGCCGGGCACGAACAGGATGTCGGCCTGGGGTGCGTCGGTCAGTGTGTGCGTGGGCAGCAGGCGCAGGCCGCCGCTGTCGGTGACGCGGTCGAGGCTCTTGGCGGCCAGGGTGATCGTCACATCCGGCAGGCGGGCAAACACCTCAAACGGGCCGGTCAGGTCCAGTTGGGTCAGGCGGGGATAGAGCAGCATGACGATGTTCATGGGAGTGCTCTCCATCGCCGTTACCGGCGGCTCAGTTCGGTCGCCGCGCCAACTGGGCCAGTTGGAAAAAGGCGCGGGAGCAGATGGTCTCATCCGGCATATGGGTGCGTTTGCACTCCGCTTCCGCCTCCTGCAGCCGGTCCAGGGCCTGGTGGAGCTTGGGCAGGGTCCAGTTGCGGATCTGGGCCGTCAGGATGGGTTCCAGCTTGAAAAAGACAGGCGGGCGCAGGGCCTTCACGGCGGCCTGTGGCGTCTGCCCCTTGGCGACATGGGCGACCGCGATGTGCAGGCGCTGGAAATAGCGCTGGGCGGCCCGCAGGATGGCGACCGTGGCCGTACCGTCGGCATAGAGACGGCGCAGAGAGCGGTCCACCTCCGCCATATCGCCGCCCGCCGCCGCCTGTGCCGGTTCATCCAGGTCCAGCGCGGCGCTGTCGCCGATCACAGCGCGGGCATCCTCCAGGGTCACCCGCTTCTGCCCCAGCATGTAGAGCGCCAACTTGTCGATCTCGCCCCGCGCCATCGAGCGGTCGCCCACCAGATTGCCGGCCAGCCAGTCGCGCGCGTCTGGATCGATCTGCATTCCATGGTCCGCCATGATGCGACCGATGGTGCCCGCCAGTTCATCCTCGCTTTCCACGTAGCAGGCGATGGCGCCGGCGATGTCGCCCGCATCCTCCACCGCCTTGCGCAGCTTGGAGCGGGCATCCAGTTCCCCCGCCTCAATCACCAGCAAGGTGTCGCCGCCAGGAAAGCTTTTCAGCAGAGCGGTGACGGTCACGGCCAGCTTGTCATCGGCGTCGCGCACCCGCACCACGCGCCGACCGCCGGTCAGCGACATGGAAGACAGTTCATCACCTAAGCGGGCCGGGTCGGCGGTCACCTGATCGGCCTTCATCTCTGACACGCGGAACGGGTCGGACAGGTCGGGACAGGCCGATTGTGCGGCGGTTTTGGCCCGTTCGCGCACCAGGCCGGCATCGGGACCGTAGAGCAGGACCAGCCGCGTGGCCGGCGGCGGGCGCTTGGCGAAGGCGTCGGCGTTTTTCGGCTGAACCTTCAACGCCCCCTCCCCTTACTGCTTATCGCGCGCGAAATAGAGCGACAGGCGCGTGCGGATATCATCGGCCAACTCGGTCAGGCCGCGATCATAGGCGTCCTGACGCGTGGCCAGCACCGCGAACTGGCTGTCCAGCAGGTTGAAGCTGACGATGGAGCGGGAGAAGGTGCGATAGACCACCTGGCCCGTGCTGATCTCGATCAGCTCATAACTGGCCTGCAGGCGCAGGCGCGCGCGGGTGGCGGTGGCGTCCTTCTGAATGCCCAGCTCTTCCTCCGTCGCGGCCAGGGCGACGGCCAGACGGTAGCGGGCATTGGCGGGGCGGCCATCGGTATAGAACCGGTCGATCAGGTTGTTGCGCAGGACCTGGCCGTTGCGGTCGATGATCGGGTCGATCTGCACATTGGCGAGCGCCGCGCCCACGGCGCTGTCATGGGATGCGGTGCCATAGACCGGCTTGAAACCGCAGGCCCCCAAAGCTGCCGGCATCAGGGCCAGCAGCA
>CALRNG020000089.1:0-10722 GCA_943369495.1 Rhizobium sp. Q54 | reverse complement strand
GTGGAGTACTGCATCGCCCGCGCCATGGAATACGCGCCCTATTCCGACCTGATGTGGTGGGAAACGTCAAAGCCCAACCTGGACGATGCACGGCGCTTTGCCGAGGCAGTGCATAAGAAGTATCCGGGCAAGATGCTGGCCTATAATTGCTCGCCCTCCTTCAACTGGAAGGCCAATCTGGACGAGGCGACGATTGCCAAGTACCAGGCCGAGCTGGGGGCAATGGGCTACAAGTATCAGTTCGTGACCCTGGCGGGCTTCCATAGCCTGAACCTGGCCACGTTCGAGCTGGCCAAGGGCTATAAGGAACGCGGCATGGCCGCCTATTCCGAAATGCAGCAGCGTGAATTCGCCGCCGCCGAACAGGGCTTCACCGCCGTGAAGCACCAGCGCGAAGTGGGCACCGGTTACTTCGACGCGGTGGCCGTGGCCATCTCGGGCGGTACGTCTTCGACCACCGCCATGAAGGACAGCACCGAGACCGATCAGTTCCATTGATCGCTCTCTCCGTCACCTCAGCTTCGATCCACCATCCTTCCTGAACGGGATGGTGGGTCCGCCGGGGGAAGGGGCTGCATCCTTTCCCCGGCTCTTGGCCCCCCAGGCTGGAACCTTTCCGCCTCCTTCCACGCTGGATGGGAGGGAGTGGCGGAAAGCCGGCGGACGGCGCGATGGATCGCCGACCCCGCCGGATCGTACCGGTCAAGGGGCCCTTTCAGACTAAAGAACCCGGCGATGGTGGGCGCTCTCTCCCATCGCCTCCCGAGGTCCGGCCCGCACCCGGACCCCGGTCTTCGATCCCAGGATGACAACGCACCGTTCCGCCTCCGCGACAGGGGCGGGCGGTGCGTTGTCCTATCTGGCATCTGGGAGCTGAAGCCCTGTTCGGTTTTCCGAGAACGGCGTCAACCTGCGCTACGGATTTCTGCGACCTTGGCTTCGACCAGTTTCACCAGATGGTCGACGATGGCTTCGTCCTTCAGGCGGTGGGCGGGAACACCGCCCAGATAGACCTGATGCGTGCCCTTGCCGCCGCCGGTGAAACCGATATCGGTCATCGTCGCCTCCCCCGGCCCGTTCACGACACAGCCGATGACAGAGACGGTCAGCGGTGTGGTGATATGGGCCAGCCGCTCTTCCAGCACTTCCACCGTCTTGATCACGTCGAACTGCTGGCGCGCGCAGGAAGGGCAGGAGATGACGGTGACGCCCCGGCGGCGCAGGCCCAGGCTTTTCAGCATCTCATAGCCGACCTTCACCTCTTCCACCGGATCGGCGGAAAGGGAGACGCGAATCGTGTCGCCGATGCCGGACCAGAGCAGCATGCCAAGGCCGATGGAGGATTTGACGGTGCCGGCACGCAAACCGCCCGCCTCCGTAATCCCGATATGCAGCGGGTAATCACAGGCCTCCGCCAGCCCCTGATAGGCGGCCACCGCCAGGAAGACGTCGGACGCCTTCACAGAGATTTTGAACTCCCGGAAATCATGGTCTTCCAGGATCTTGGCGTGGGTCAACGCGCTTTCGACCAGCGCCTCCGGACAGGGTTCGCCATAGCGGTCCAGCAAGTCGCGCTCCAGGCTGCCGGCATTGACGCCGATACGCATGGAACAGCCATGATCCTTGGCCGCCTGCACCACTTCGCGCACCCGTTCCGCCGACCCGATATTGCCGGGATTGATGCGCAGGCAGGCAGCGCCCGCCTTTGCGGCCTCAATGGCGCGGCGGTAATGGAAATGGATATCGGCCACGATGGGCACCTGCGCTGCCCGCACAATCTCGCCCAGCGCCGCCGTGCTCTCCTCATCCGGGCAGGACACGCGGACAATGTCGGCGCCCGCCTCCTCCGCCCGCCGGATCTGCTCGATCGTGGCCTTGGCGTCCGCCGTGGACGTATTGGTCATGGTCTGCACGGTGATCGGCGCATCGCCCCCCACCAGCACGGATCCGACCCGGATCTGACGCGACGTGCGGCGTTGAATCTGACGCCAGGGGCGGTGAGCGGCGGGATCGTGGTTGGGGCTCATGGATGAACCTTCAGGAAAGGTGATGTTTCGTAAGTCGCGATTAACGGGCCGCCAGCGCTTCCGGTGACAGGGGGACGCTGCGCAATACCTGGGACTTAGCCCCCAGCGGGGCAAGGTCACGGCCATCGAGGGACACGACAAGGCCGCCAGCATTGCCGGTATTCAGCACCATACCGGGCACGTCGGGGGCGCGGAACAGATCGCCGCGGCGCAGCACGCGCGATGCCCAGAGCGTGCCCTTGCCGTCGCGCACCTCGATCCAGCTATCCTCCACGGCGCGGATGGTGACGCGCACCGTGCCTTCGGCCAGGCCGAAGATGCGGCCCGTGGGGACCACCTGTTCGGCCGTGGCGGGCGGGGCATTGGCGGCGGGGGCGGCAGGGGCACCCGACAGTTCACCGGCGGCCACGGGTTCCACGTCGGGCGTGGCGGGTTCCGGGGCCGTGGTCGGCGGCGGGGCCTGGCCCAGGTCGGGCAGCTGCGGCACCTCGCTGTCATCATCTGTCGCCGGACCCTGGGCCACAGGCGTGGTGTCAGTGGCGGGCAGCGGTGTGCCGGCGTCGGCGGCCGGCGGCGGCGGCGGGGCGGACGACAGGCCCGTTGTGCTGGACCCGACCTCCGGCGCCGAGGGCGGGGCGGCTTCTACCAGCGCTTCCACTTGTCCCTGGTTTAGGACGGGTGTGGGCGTGGGCGGCGGCTCCACGACCGTACCGTCGCCATAGATCAGCTTGGACAAGCGTTCCGGCAGGGCCGGGACCAGATCGCCCACCGACCGGTCCGCCGCCGACAGCACATACCAGCCGCCATAGACGCCCAGCGCCAGCAAAGCGGAGATCAGCAGCACGGCCCCACCCGGCACGCGGCTTTCATTCACGGGTTCGGGGAAATAGAGTTCCGGGGCCGGTTCATGCCCCGCCGCATCCTGCTTGAACCGCAGCAGCACGGCACCGGGGTCCAGCCCCACAATCTGGGCATAGGACCGCAGGAAACCTGTGGAATAGGCATGGCCGGGCAGGTCGGACCACCGCCCCTGCTCAATCGCTTCCAGGAAGTTCAGGCGGATACGCAGATTGGCGGCCAGATCGGGCAGGGTATAGCCCAGCGCCTCGCGCCGGGCCTTCAGCGCCTCACCAACATGGCGGGGTCCGGATGAGGAAGGGGCGGGGTGTGCGTCGGTCTCCGTCGCCGCCGAAGCAGCGCCGCCCTGGCGCATGTCGCGCATATCCTGTCGTCCGTACTGGTCGCCCATGGTTCCCCGCCGGGTTTGGCCCTTGCCCTACGCTGTTTCTCTTAGCAACGGAGAGCGGGTTTGCGCAACCCACCCACCCGGCACCTTGGTCCTACCCCAGCCGGACACCGTGATCAGCCGCATAGGCCTTCAGATAGGGCCGCAAGGTACGGACCGGCAGGTGGTAGAGCTGATCCATATAGGCGGCCAGATCACGCACATGCAGCGAGCGCAGCATGCTTTTCACCTCGAAGAAGGCCGGGGCCGACATGGAAAGATGGCGGATGCCGACCCCCAGCAGGGCCATGGCGTCCAAAGGCTTGCTGGCCATTTCCCCGCATAGCGACAAGGTCACCCCCGCCTCCCCGCATTTCTCCACCAGCATCTTCAACACGCGCAGCAGGGCCGGCGACAGCAGGTCGTAGCGGTTGTTCATCATGGGGTTGCCGCGGTCGCTGGCGAACAGGTACTGCAACATGTCGTTCGACCCGACCGACATGAAATCGACCAGCGGCAGCAGTGCGTCCAGCTGGAACAGCAGGGCCGGCACCTCCATCATCACTCCGACCTTCAGGTCGACCGGGCCAGGATTGCCCGCATCCTTCAAGCGCTTGACCTCCAGGTCCAGGATGCGGCGGGCCTGAATGAATTCGGCGACGGTGGCCACCATGGGGAACATGATGCGCACGTCCCGTCCGGCCCCCGCCATCAGCATGGCGCGCAGCTGCTTGCGCAGCATCGACGGCCGATCCAGCCCGATACGGATGGCGCGCCAGCCCAGTGCCGGGTTCTCTTCCCCCAGTTCGGGGAAATAGGGCAGGGTCTTGTCGCCACCCACATCCAGGGTGCGGAAATTGACAGGCAGGCCGCCCGCCTCCTCCAGCACTTTGCTGTAATTCTCGAACTGGGTCGCCACGTCCGGGTAGGAGGGGCGGACCATGAAGGGGATTTCGGTGCGGTACAGGCCGACGCCGTCCGCCCCCGTACTCTTCAGATGCGGCAGGTCGATCAGCAACCCGCAATTCAGCATCAGCTTCACATCCAGCCCGTCACGGGTGACGGCGGGCAGTTCGCGCAGCTTGGCATATTCGGCCTGACGGCGCTGACGCGCGGCCAGACTGGCCACGAATACCGCCTGGATATCATCGGCGGGGCGCACGAAGACCTGACCATTGTCGCCATCGACGATCAGGAAGTCCAGCGGTTCCACCCGGCGCAGGATGTCGGCGGCCTGCCCCACCACGGGGATGTCCAGCGCCCGCGCCACGATGGCCACATGGCTGTAGGCCGACCCTTCCTCCAGCACCAGCCCGCGCAGGCGGCGCCGGTCATAATCCAGCAGTTCGGCCGGGCCCAGATTGCGGGCCACCAGAATGAATTCATCCGGCAGGGTGCCGCCCGTCGCCACCACCGGCTTGCCAGCCAGATGCTGCAACAGCCGGTTGGTAATGTCGTTCAGGTCCAGCAGCCGGTCGCGGATATAGGGATCGGCCACCTGCGCCATGCGGGCCGAATTGTCATCCTGCACGCGCTGTACGGCGGCTTCCGCCGTCAGGCCCGACCGGATCGCCTCACGGATACGGTTCAGCCAGCCACGGTCGGCGGCGACCATGCGGTAGGTCTGCATGATCTCGGCATGTTCGCTGTCGCTTTCGCCCACCGCGATCAGCATCTGATCGATGGCCGAATGCATGCTGGTCACGGCCTCTTTCAGGCGCACCAGCTCTGCCTCCGGATCATCGGCCACCATCTGCCGGATGGTCAGCTGTGGCCGGTGCAGGACGGCCACCCCCATGCCCACGCCCCGGTTCAGGCTGGTGCCTTCCACGCGCGACGGCAGCAGGACCAGATCATTGACCACCGACAATTCGCGGCTGTCTACCAGTTCGCCCACGACCACCAGTTCCGCCACGATCATGGCGATGGTCTGCAACGTCTCCACTTCCTGCTCGTCATACTCGCGCCGGTCCTTGTGCTGGATGGCCAGCACGCCGCGCACGCGGCCCCCGCGCAGGATGGGCGCGGCCAGGAAGCCATTGAACGGGTCTTCACCCGTTTCCGGGCGATAGGCGAAATTGGGATGGCTGGGTGCATTGGCCAGCGCAATGGGCCGGGAATGGGCCGCCACATCGCCGATCAGCCCCTCGCCCACCCGCATGCGGGTCTTATGCACGGCGTCCGGGTTCAGACCGATGGTGGCGAACAGTTCCAGCACCTCGCCCGCGCGCATGACATAGCAGGAACACACGTCTGCCGTCATTTCATGGGCGATGGTCATCACGATTTTGTCGAGCCGGTCCTGCGCCGACCCACTGCCCGCCATGACGTCGCGCAACCGCGCCAGCAGGCGCCGTGCACCGGCTGCGGGATCGGGGCTTCGCCCCACCTCCGGCACGATGGCCGGGGTGCCGCTCATCATTGTCATGGCCTGACCAGTTCCATTCCGCAAGGCACCAGGCCCGGCCCCAGGAATGGGCAGCCGGTCGCGTATCCCTACCACAGGAAGCGCGCCATCACACGGGTGGAATGGCGGTCACGGGTGCTTAAATAGGGTAGGGCGCAATCACTGTAACCATAAGGTCAGTGCAACTGACCGTTGGTACGGCGGCGACCGCCGCCGCGCGGCCCATGCCGCGTGAAGCCAAGCCGCGGATGCGGCGCCGGCGTTTGAGGAACTTATAAATCAGGCAGTTGCAGCGGCAGGTCCGCGCGGCAATCGCCGTTGACCAGGGCGTCACGCAGCCCCTGGAACAGCACCGACAGGGCCAGATCGCGGTTGGGCAGACGGACAAGGTCACCGTCGGCGTCCAGTTTCAGGCCCTGACGCGCCGCCTGGGCGCGCAGCGCCGTGGCGATGGGTTCCTGGCCGGAATGGCTGACCCCGCACTGGACCAGGGCCAGGCGCGGGGCTTCCGTCCCCTGCCGCATCAGGGCGAAGAAGGCGAAGAGGTAGCGTTCCTCGGCTCCGCCCCCACTGGCCGTCAGGGTGCGGGCCAGATCCTTTGCGCGGCGGGTGCCGTGCAGCAGCCGTTCCAGCCCAGCCTGGGTCACGCGGCCCTGGGCCAGGAACACCGAACGCGCCTCCCCGCCCGGTACCTGGATTTGCGACAGGGGGATATCGGGCACGGGTTCAAAGGCGATGGACCCGACCCGGCCGCCGGGCGCGCTGACCACATAGCGCACGCCAACCCGCATCTTTTCTTCCATCACCGTCAGGGTGTCGCCCGTCCCGGTGGGCAGGTCGCGGGGCACGGCCCCCGCCGGTACTTCATCCCCCGTCGGCAGCACCGGCACGCGCGATGTGAGGACCGGTTTGCACCCGGCCAGCAGCAGCAGGGCGGCCAGGGGAAGAAGCCAGCGCCTCATCGCGTTTTCCAGGTACGGTTGGGGCCGGTATCAATATGGGTATGGCCGGTGGAGGGATAATAGGCGGCCCCACCGCGCTGCATGGTTTTCGCGATTTCGGACAGGGCCGGGCCGGGCAGCAGCGGCACCTTGAAATCCATGGCGCGGCCTTGCAGGTGATAGCTTTCGCGCGCCGCGTTGGGATTGTTGCGTACCAGATCCTCATTGGTGCCGGGGGCACGGAACCCGTCCGTCACCTGCACCTCGGTCGACGGCGGCAGGCCCGTGCGCTGCAACAGGTCGAACATGAAATCCATCAGCAGCGGGTCGATGCGCCCCACCTGCCCCGTCCGCCGGTCGCGCAGCAGCAGTTCCACCTTCTGCATGGCGCGCGGGTCATAGGCATTGTTGTAGAAATAGACCACGTCTGCCCGTTCCCCGCTTTTGGCATGGAACAGCACGATGCGCCGCACCGCTGGCAGGGGCGGCAGGTCGGGCGGCAGGCCTTCCTCCTCATCCTGCGGTCGGGGGCCCGATGAGCAGGCGGCAAGGGGCGACAGGGCCAATAGGGCCAGCAGAGCACGGCGGGAAGGAGGCGTCATGCCGGCACAGGCTCCAGCGTCAGGCGGTAGCCGCCATCCACCCGCAGCAGCAGGGGATCACGGCCCGGACCCGCCCCGACCTTGCGGCGCAGGCGGTAGATATGGGTTTCCAGCGTGTGCGTATCGATGCCGGCGCCATAGCCCCAGACGGCGTCCAGCAGATCCTGCCGCGCCGCCATGCCGCCGCGCCGGCAGAGATGATCCAGGATCTGGGTTTCCTTCTCCGTCAGGCGGATGGCGGCGCCGTCCGCCATCTCCAGCCGCTTGACGGTGGGCAGGAAGCGGTAAGGGCCGATGCGCACCGATATCGCGGTGGCGGCCTGCACGGCGTCCGCCTGCCGCAGCAGCGCTTTCAGCCGGACCAGCAATGTGCCCAGGCGGATCGGTTTATCCAGATGGTCATCGGCCCCCGCCGGCAGGCCCATCCCCGTCGCCAGCAGCAGGATCAGCGGACCCGTCAGACCGCCCGCGCGCAGGGCCGGGATCAGGCCATCGCCGGCCAGCGCGCCGTCCAGCAGCGCCGCATCGGCACCGCTGTCGGCCAGGATGGCCAGGGCTGCCTCCCCCGATGCCGCTGGCACGGGGCGCAGCCCTTCCTGCTGTGCCAGCTGTTCGGCCAGGGTCTGGCACAGGGTCGGGTCGGGATCGATCAGCAGGATGCGTTTGGGCGCATTGTCCATGGGGGCCCCGGTCACTCTCCGGGGCCGGGGCCCAGCGGTTCACGCCCCCGCGTGGCCTGGGGCATCAGCTCCACGATGGTCAGGCCCAGCCGGCCATCGACCACCACCAGCTCGCCCCGCGCCACCATGCGGTCATTGACATAGACATCGACCGGATCCCCCACGACCCGTTCCAGGTCCACGACATCGCCCGCCCCCATGCGCAGCAGTTGACTGATGCGCAGGCGGCGGCGGCCCAGGCGGACCGACACCTGAACCGGCACAGACAGGATGGAGGAACGGTCAAGTTCGTCGCCGGACATCGGGTCGGCCATGGGCAGCGGTTCTTTCCACGAACGGTGGGAAAAGGCGTTGTGGTGACTATAGGCTATTTCCGCAATGCGGGGAAAGTCTTGGCCGCCATCATGGCGTTGAAAGCGTCTGGATGGCACGGTCCAGCCCGTCGGGCCAGGTGGCCAGATTGCCGGCCTGGGCCGTGATGCCGACATTGACGCCGCCCACCCGCCATTGCCCGTCAATCCGGACCAGCAGCGGTCCGCCACTGGTGCCCCGGCTGGCCGAACAGGAATGGAAGATCAGCTGACCACCCGCTCCCGGCAGCCGGGCCTGCGCCGTCACGGCACAGTCGCGGTCAGCCATCAGCAGATGCACGCGGTCCTGGCTGAACCCGGCCAGGGCCACGCTGTCGCCCGGTGCGGCGGCACGGGGGGCGGGGGCCAGACCGGGAACATCCGCCGGGCCCGACAGGCGCAGCAAGGCCCAGTCATGGCGCACGCTGTCGCCGGGCTTGGTGCCGTCATAGGCGGCGGGGACATGCAGGGCGTCGACCGTCAGGTGGGTCTTGTACGCCCCCCGCTCATACCCCAGCAGCACATGCAGCGACCCCGCCTCCAGCAGGCGGCGGGTACGAGGATTGAACAGGCAATGGGCGGCGGTCAGCACCAGGCGGGCCGCGATCACCGTGCCGGTGCATTTGCCGCCAATATTGGTCTGCACCCGCGCGATGCTGTTCCAGGGCGGGGTGGTGATATCGACGATCTGGCGTGTGTCATCCGCCGCCACGCCTGGCGCGCGCGTCTCCGACACGACTGGCGCGCGCATCTCCTGCGCCAGACCCGGCGACGCCAGGGCGGCAAGGGTCAGGATCAGGGCCTTCAGCCGGCGCATGGGGGGATCAGAAGGGGCTGCTGTCGCCGCCGCCGGGGTCACCGCCGGCCAGGAACATCCAGATGGCGTAATAGAAGACGCCGGCAAAGGGCAGGCCGATCAGCATGCCCAGAAGCATATAAACAACATACATGACGCACCTGTAGAAAAGCGGCTGCGCAGAAAGCGAAATGGCCGCCCGTCCTGCGGCACGGCCATTCCCCTTTGCTACGCCCCGTTCCGGCCCCTGTCACGGGACAAAAGGACGCGGCAGCGTCATGTCACCCCAGCCAGTCCAGCGCAGAATTGGCGATCTGCGCCAACCGCCCCTCGGCAGCACCCACGGTCAGGAAATGCAGCAGGGGATTGAGACCACCGGCCTGCACATCCTCATTCGCGGCCAGATAGGCCTTGGTGTTGAACAGGGCCGACGGGTCACGACCCTCCTTCCAGCCATACTGGCTGAAATGGGCCCAGGCCGTGGTCTCGCCACGGGCGACGGTGGCCGCGACATCCTGATACTGTGCCAGATAGTAATCAACATCGAACAGGGCGTTGGGATCACGCCCCTCCTTCTCGCCATAACGCTGGAAATGCTCCCAGCCGCTGGCGAGGGCGCCGTTGCGCACGGCAACCGCCACATCGCTGTAGCGGGACAGGTACAGCGCCTCGTCAAAGCCCGCAGGCCCGGTGCCGGGGGTGATCGTGGTCAGCAGCTTGACGTCGACACCGAACACCGCCAGTTCGACTCCGCGTATATCGGCGCTTTCCTGGAACTGCGGCAGCTTGGTGTTGACCACCATGTACTGGCCGCTGTCCGCCGTGAACCGGTAGGAACTGGCCGGGTTGTCGAAATAGGCGATATCCAGACCGTCGCCGCCGACCAACCGGTCCTCGCCCATGCCGGCGATCAGGACATCATCGCCGAACCCGCCATTCAGCACATCGTTTCCAGCCTCTCCCATCAGGGTGTCATTGCCGCTGTCACCCAGCAGAAGATCGTGGCCGGTGCCACCCAGGACCAGATCATGCCCGCCGCCGGCCTTCACAACATCGTCACCGCCCAGGGCGCGGAGGATGTTGTTCAGCACATTGCCCTGGATGGCATTGTCCAGCGCATTGCCGATGCCCACCAACGGGCCGCTGGTCACCGGGTTCGGAATATGACCACGATCGGCATATTCCAGGCTCAGATCCTCCACGAAATCCGGCAGCACGAAATCGATATGGGCAATGACCAGATCATGCCCGCCGGCCGTTTCCTCGCGGATCACGGTGCCGTAATGCAGGATGTCATAGGTATCGTCACCGGCGCCGCCGGCCAGCGTGTCCCTGGATGATTGCGAATAGAGATAGTCGCTATTGGGCGTTCCCGCCCGTGTGGTCGCAGACATGATGTGTCAATTCTCAAGAAATGGCCGCCATTGCCGATCCACGCGACCGGTTGCCCTGGCACCCCTCTGCCCGACATCCGCCCTGGAAAGGCCGACCTTGCCAATCATCACCCCTGTCCGGGGAATGTCGCACAAATTTGCAGATGATCAATGAAATTCTACAAATAGAAATAATGGAAACATAGTCGGTTTATTTCAAGCAAAACAATTGGATTGGATTATTTATGCTCTCATATTTGAGAAAAATGCATAAATGATATTTTTATTTCCGATTGAAGCGCCCTGGCTTCCGCTGCAAAG
>CALRNG020000088.1:0-10763 GCA_943369495.1 Rhizobium sp. Q54 | reverse complement strand
GAGACGCAGGAGATGGTGTTTGATGCCCAAGACCGGGCCTTCGCCTTTTTCCGGGGAACCTGCACGCGGGGCATCTACTACAACATGCGCACGGCGGTGGACACGGTGTTCCTCGTTAGGGAGCGGGCATTCAACCGCCGCTTTGCCCGGATGTGCGCGCATTATCTGGTGGAGCCGGTCGCCTGCACGCCGGCGGCGGGCTGGGACGAGCCTCGGTACGCCATCGGGTCGAGCACCGATGGCGAGTGGCCAGGTTGAGAACCAGGTCGGCCTGGTGCGGGAACGGTTCTTTACGCCGCGTCTGCGGTTCAAGACCTATGCGGAGATGAATACCTGGCTGCTGGACCGCTGCGTTTCCCATGCCCGGGCGCATCGCCATCCAGAACGGGGCGATCGGACGGTATGGGAGATGTTCGAGGCCGAACAGCCACACCTGGTGGCCTATGCCGGGCCATTCGACGGGTTCCACAGCCGAGGCCCTGCACAACGGTGTGCATTCCAGCGACGTCGTGCTGAACATCCTGTCCCAGCGTCGGGAGCCGCCCAGTCCCGTCAGTATCCTCACCCCCGCCGCCCTGACCCTCCGGCATGCGTGCCGCCTTTGACGAGGTCGTCGTCGACGGGCTCAAGCGGCAATATCCCGTGCCCCGCACATCGGCGAACTGCTGAAGGCCGAGATTGCCGAGAAGGAGGCGCGGTCGATCAAGTACCAGATGACCATCGCCCGCCTGCCGCTGGCCAAGGATCTGGCCCCGTTCGATTTCTCCAACACGCCGGTCAACGAGGCGCTGATCCGCGACCTGGCCACCGGATCGTTCCTGGCCGAGCAGCGCAATGTCGTGCTGGTCGGCGGCACCGGCACCGGCAAGAGCCATCTGGCCATCGCCATTGCCCGATCCTGCATCCGTGGCGGCGCCAGGGTCCGGTTCTACACTGTCGTCGATCTGGTCAACCGCCTTGATGTCGAGGCGAGGGCCGGGCGGCAGGGGCGCATCGCCGACCATCTCGCCAGGCTCGACCTCGTCGTGCTGGATGAGCTGGGCTACTTGCCATTCGCCCAATCCGGCGGCCAGTTGCTGTTCCACCTGATCAGCCGCCTCTATGAGCAGACCTCCATCCTGGTCACCACCAACCTGGCGTTCGGCGAATGGCCCAACGTATTCGGTGACGCCAAGATGGCCACGGGCCTGCTCGACGGGCTCACCCATCATTGCGACATCTTCGAAACCGGCAATGACAGCTGGCGGTTCAAGAACCGCGCCTGATCCCCACCCCCGGACCCCCACCCCTGGCGGATCGTACAGGTGGGTCCACAGGTTCCTCCCGCGCGCGACGCCGCGTCAGCCTCGTGGGGTACCTGCACGACCGCCAAACACAAACCAAAGCTGGGTCAACTTTCGACGCCGGTAAGGGGCAAATTTCAATGCCGATTGATAGGCATCTGGCCCAGGCTGAACGGACGATATTGAAATATAGCCAATCCTGACAGGGTCCGATCAATCACCCGGCCGATCGACCGCGCTTCCGCTGATCTGCCGGCACCAGTGGGCAGCCTGCGTCAGCAGGGGCTGCACGGCGCCGGTAACCCCGGTCATATGGATGAAGGCGTGGATCAGCGTGGGACAGGACAGGTGCCGGAGCTTCACCCCGTCTGCGGCCAGCCTTTCTGCCAAGGCTCTTCCTTCATCTCGCAGCGGATCATATCCCGCAGTCAACAACATGACGGGCGGGCAGTGTCCCACGTCGGACCGCCGTAACAGGCTGATCCGCGGATCAGTCCGGTCGGCCATGTCAGGAAGGGCCAGGTCGGTGAAGGTGCGCATCGAACGTTCGGTCAGGAGGTAATCGCTGCCCAGTCTGGATTTGCTTGGAAAATCATATGCGAATTCCACAACCGGGTAGAACAGCAGCACACCGCAGGCGCGCGGGCCGTCCGTGGGGGCGTCCAGAACTGTCGCCAGCGCCAAGTTGGCGCCAGCGGAATCCCCTGCGACGATAATCCGGGCCGGGTCCAGGCCCCAGATCGGCCCCTCGCGCCCGATCTGGGCCAGGATGGACAGCGCGTCCTCATGGGCCGCCGGAAAGGGATGCTCCGGTGCCAGCCGGTAGGTTGCGGCCAGCACAGGCAGGCCTGACAGCACCGCCAGACGGCGGCAGACCATTTCATGGCTGTCCAATCCACCCGCCACGAAGCCACCGCCATGGAAGAACAGGATGGCCGGGCCACTCCCGTCGCCATCGGTCGGACGGTACAGGCGCCCGTCCAGCACACCCTCCGCCCCCTGTAAGGTCAGGGATTGCATTGTCACGTGCTGAACTGGGGGCGGTCCCTCCATCATCCGGCAATTTTCGGCCATGACCATCCGGATCACTGGAACGGGCAGGTCGGCCAGATCAGGTTGCCCCAGGGCACGGATGTGGGCCAGCAGGCCGGCGATATGGGGATCCAACTCCATCATGGTGCGGCTCCTGCTGACAGGGTCGGCGCCGGTGTCCCGGGCATCAGGATGATTGGCTTGATCACGTGCCCCTGCTCCGATGCCGCGACCGCCGCATTGATCTCCGCCAGCGGATAGAACCGAACCAGCCGGTCGAAGGGCAACTGCCCGTCCCGGTACAACTGCACCAGCCACGGGATGAAGCGGTCGGGATCGGCATCTCCTTCCACCACCCCGCGCAGACGACGTCCCCCGCTCAACAGATGACCGCCATCGACGGCGATGTCCTGACCATGGGCGATGGCGCCGACCACGGCGCATTCACCCATGGGTGCCAGCATCATGATGCCGCTGCGGATGACATCGGCGCGCGCCGTGGTGTCGATGCTGTAATCGATGCCCACCCCCTGGGTCATGGCCAGGATGTCAGCCACCGTATCGGTGCCGATCGGATCGATCACATCACTGGCGCCCAGCGACAGGGCCATGTCGCGCCGGGCCGGTTGCGGATCGATGGCGATGATACGCCCCGCCCCCACCATCTTGGCCGCCATGATGGCGGACAGGCCAACGGTACCCGCGCCCATGACCACCACGCTCTGCCCCGCCCTTACCTTCAGGGCGTTGGTGACGGTGCCCACCCCCGTCATGACCCCACAGGCCAGCGGGCCCAGCAAGGCGATGGGCGCGTCGTCCGGCACTTTCACGACATTGCGTTCATGGGCCAGGGCGTAAGTGGCGAAGCTGGACTGGCCGAAAATGTTGCCGTGGATCGGTTCTCCATCCTTGGACAGGCCGCTGCTGCCATCCAGGCGCGATCCGAAAAAATTTCGGGGGAAGAATTCCTGGCAATAGGACGGGGATGCACCGGCGCAGGACGGGCAGGTGCCGCAGCTGTTGAAGCTGATCACCACCGCGTCGCCCGCTTTGACCTTGCGCACCCCGGCCCCAACAGCCTCCACGATCCCGGCGCCTTCATGGCCCAGAACCACCGGCTGCGGCACCGGCAGCAGCTGATCACGCATCACCATGTCAGTGTGGCATATGCCAGTGGCCAGGATGCGGACCCGCACCTCCCCCGGCAACGGGTCTTCGATATCCACCGGTTCCAGGAGGAACGGGCCACCGGGTTCGCGGGTCACCGCCGCCGTGATTTTCATGACAGGTTACCCTCTCAAAATGGATAGGCGGGCGGGCGGGCCTTCACCGTGGACCAGCGCCAGGTGGAGAACTCATCCCAGTTGGCAGGGCCGCTGATGCGGCCGCCGTTGCCGGATTGGCCGAAGCCGCCGAACGGCGCCGACGGGTCGGCCAGCACCGTCTGGTCATTCACATGCAGATGCCCGACCCGCAGCTGTGCGGCGATCGCCTTCGCCCGTGTCAGATCGTTGCCGATGACGGCACCGGCCAGACCATAGGCGGTGGCATTGGCCAGCCGCACTGCCTCGGCATCGTCAGTGAAGGTCGTGATCACTGCCACCGGACCGAACAGTTCCTCGTTGAAGGCCGGCATGCCGGGCCGAACATCGGCCAGGACGCTCGGCGCATAGAAACGGTCGTCAATGCGCCCGCCGGCCAGCAGCCTGGCCCCGGCCTTCACGCTGTCCTGCACGATCGTGTCCAGGCGCTGCACCTGTTGCGGCGTGATCAGGGGGCCCAGCGCAACATCGGGATTAAGGTGGGGATCGCCCACGGGCAGATGCCGGGCCTTTTCCACCAGCCGCGCGGTCACGGCCTCGGCGATGCCCTGCTGCAACAGGATGCGGCCAGTGGCCATGCAGATCTGCCCCTGATGCAGCCATGCCCCCCAGGCGGCATTGGCGGCGGCCAGGTCGGGATCGGCATCGTCCAGCACGATCAGCGGGTTCTTGCCGCCCAGTTCCAACTGCACTTTTTTCAGGTTCTCCCCGCACAAGGCGCCGACCCGGCGTCCGGCACGGGTGGAGCCGGTGAAGGACACCATGGCGATGGCCGGATTTGTGCACAATTCCTCCCCCGCCTCTGCATGGCCAGGCAGGACATGCAGCAGGCCGGGCGGCAGGCCCGCCGCCTCAAAAAGTTTTGCAATGACCAGACCGCCAGACACGGGCGTCCGCGGATCCGGTTTCAGCAGGACCGCGTTGCCGGCGGCCAGCGCCGGGGCCACGGCTCGCAACGACAAGACCAGCGGGAAATTGAAGGGGGAGATGACGCCGACAACGCCCAGCGGCACCCGTTCGGCCAGACTGTCGGTGCCGGGATCGGCGGGCAGGACATGGCCGCGCGGTTCCAATGCCTGGGCCGCCGCGTGTTCGATGAAGCCGACGGCATGGTCAGGCTCCAGCCGCGCCTTGGCCAGGATCGACCCTCCTTCGCGCACCAGCCAGCCCGCCACCTCATCGCGGTGCTGACGCAGCAGGCCGGCCGCCCGGTGCAGGATGGCGGCCCGCGCACCGGGATGCAGTGCCGCCCAGGCGGGTTGGGCCTGTGCCGCCCGTTCCGCCGCTGCCGCCACCTGGGCGGCACCCGCTAAACCGACGCTGACCAGGACCTTGCCCGTGGCCGGTTCCACCACCGGTAACGGGCCGGTGCCGGGGCGCCAGCCGCTGCTGTACAAAAGCCCCTGCCAGTCCTGCCCCATCAGGGATGTGCTTTCCATCGCCATGATGCCTATCCCCCTTTGCCGATCAGCCACGTACCCGCAGGGTCAAGAACCATTCCCGCGGACGCGAGTAGGTACCTGTGGTGTTGCCGATGCTGGAGTTGGACAGACCAGTCACCAGGAAGCGTTTGTCGGTGGCATTGCGCACGCCGGTCAGGATCTGCCAGTTGCTGTCTGCCGGGCTGTACTCCGCCGACAGATTGACAAGGCCATAACCACTCTGGATCAACGCCGGTGTGTTGGAGGCGTCCTTGGCCTGAGCGCTTTTATAAACATAGTCGGCGCGCAGTGTACTGGTCCCCGCCTCGCCCAGCGCAACCTCATAAGCACCGCCCATATTAAAAGTCCAGTCGGGCGTATTCACGAATTTGTTATCCAGTGCGATGGTGGAGCCGGCCTCAACCTTGCGGTACTCGGCATCCAGATATCCCAACGACGCGTTGAGGGTGAGGGCACTGGTCACGGCCGCCTCAGCCTCCAGCTCAAACCCCTTGATCCGGCCGGTACCCGCATTCTCGAACGTGGGAGAGATGCCGCGCTGCACCACCACCTGGATGTTCTTGTAATCCGTCCAGAAGACAGCGCCATTCAGACGCAGGCGCCGGTCGAACAGTTCCGACTTGATGCCCGCTTCATAGGTATCGGCGGTTTCCGGCTCAAAATCCGGGGCGATGCCGCTGGGCTCCGGGGCTGTCAGGCGGGTGGTCCAGCCGCCGGATTTGAAGCCCTGGGCATAGGATGCGTATGCCAGTATGTCTTCCGCCAGCTTATATTCCGCGCCAAGGCGCACTGAGCTGTCGGTGAACTTTTTGCGGTTCACGCCCAGCGGATAGACGCGCGTCAGGTCGGTCTGGTCTGGATACAAGGCAGCGGGGAAACCCATTTTCAGGGCAAAGCTGTTCAGGTCACGCTGCTTACCCTCGAACCGCTTGCGCTCTTCAGTGTAGCGGGCACCAAAGGTCAGGCCGATCTTCTCAGTGAGCTGAAAATTATTGTGGGTGAAAAGCGCCCAGGCCTTGTTCTGAAAATCATTGGGGCCATAGACCTGCACCAGCCCTTCCACGAAGGGCACCGTGTCCAGCAGATTGCCCGTTTCCTTGAAATAATAGGCGCCGACCACCGATTTCAGCCGGTCATCAAAGCCGGAATAGGTGAACTGGAGCTCCTGCGACACCTGCTCCTGCTGCATGTTGAAGGACGTATCGGAGACAACGAACGGCGCGCCGCCATTTTCCACGCCAAAGGCGCTGTCCAGATTACGATAGGCCGTGATGGACTTGAAGCCCACCGCCTCGCTCAACGACCAGTCCAGCGTGGCCGACAGGCCATAGGTATTCACGATGGAATAGTTGCTGCCCCGTGCATAGGAGGTGTCGATGTCGCCCGTGATGAAACGGTTATCATAAGGCAGGCGGTTGTTGGACGGGTCGGCATCGACATTCACGCCGGCAAGGGCCGTGCCCACCGTGCCGCGTGCACCGCAGGCATTGCCAAGGCCGATGCTGGTCAGCACCGCCGGCGGTAGGCTGATACAGGCATTGTAAACCGACGCGATGGACTGGCTGGCCGGGTCGGTGATGGTGCCCAACAAGGTGCTGGGGGCCGCCTGTTCGTTGGCCCAGGACGCATCGCCCGCCAGCACCAGCTTCACATCCTGATTGGGCGTGAAGGCCAGTTTGCCCCGCAGGGTGCGGACATTCTCATTCCCCTGCCGGTCGCCGCCGGGGGGACGCGAGGTGATGAAACGGCCCGTGTCGGTGACGAACCGTTCGGCACCGGGGAACGGGATGCGCTTTTGATAGCCGTCGCGTTCCTTGGAGGAGAAGGAGACGGAAGCCGCCAGTTTTTCCTCCACCAGAGGCACATTGACGGTGCCGCGCGCATCCAGCCGGTGGAAGCTGCCGGTCGTCATCTCCGCCTTGTACTTGAACTCATCCGTGGGGTCGGCGGTGACGACGGAGAGAGCGCCACCGATGGTGTTGCGGCCAAACAGGGTCCCCTGCGGCCCTTTCAGCACCTCCACCCGCTCAATATCCAGCAGGTCGACAGCGGCACCCACGGTACGGGCGAAATAGACGCCATCCACATAAAGGCCGACACCGGGCTCCATGTTGAAGGCGAAATCATTCTGCCCGATACCCCGCACGAAGGCCGAGACGATTGTGGAGGAACCGGCAAAGGGCGAGGCCTGGTCGATCTGGATATTGGGCGCGAAGTCGGTCACCTGTGTGACATTGGTCAGACCCTTGGCCTCCAGCGCGTCCGCACTCAGCGCCGTGATGGCGATAGGCACTTCCTGCAGGTTTTCCGCGCGCTTCTGGGCGGTGACGATAATCTCTTCCAGCATGCCCTGACCGGCATTGTCCTGTGCCTGGGCAATGCCCGCCAGACCCAGGAACGGCACGGTGGAAACGAATGCCTTCAATAGCGCGGACGCCGCGCCCTTGCTGCTCTTCATGATGTACCTCCCAGTACGAGGCGCCTTTGTTATTGGCGCTAATTGTACTGAGATATAATCTATTACAAACAGGCTCGCTTGACCGGCACGGCAGAGAAACTTGGTCTGAACGGCAATCAGGCCGTGGGAGACGGGTCGAAGCGGTAATCGCGCGGCGAGCGGCCGAACCGGGCCCTGAAAACGCGGGAGAAATGGCTGGCATCGTTGAAGCCACAGGCGAATGCCAGCTCCGTCACGCTGCGCCCTGCATGATGCGGGTCGCGCAACTGCCGGGCGCATTCCTCCAGCCGGCGACGCAGGATATAGGCGGTCAGGTTTTCGCCGTCGCCAGCCAGGAGCAGCCGCAGATAACGCGGGGACAGGCCCAGGGCGGCGGCCACACCGGCGGGGCTCAGTTCCGGATCGAACAGTCGGGCCTCGACATAGCGCCGGATGCGGGCGCGGTGACCATCGGCCAGCGCGCCATCTTCCGCCACGGCGCCAAACTGCATGTGACAGGCCGTGGCGAACAGGTCCAGGATGGTGGCGCCCAGCCGGTCGCCCACGGGATGAGAAAGCCCGTCCCCGCCATCGGCCTGTTCCCAGACCTCCGTCACCAGGGTACGAACCATGCGCATCGGCCCGGCAGCCCCCAGCAAGCGCCGGCCCAGCAGGCCGTGCGGCGCTACCACCCGGCGGCGCAGTTCCGACGCCGGAATCCCCAGGATCAGGGTGCGCGATGCGCCGGACAGGCCCAAATCATAGGGTCCGGCAGTATCGCACAGAACCATGTCGCCCGGTTCCAGCCAGGCTTCCCGCCCATCCTGAAAGGCATGCATGCGGCCTTCCAACTGCGTATGCAGGAAATAGAGATGGTCCCCTGCGGCCGCCACACCATGGCGGCGGATGATATGGGCCGGGGCCGAAACGGCGTGCGCGATGGACAGGTCGCCCAAACCGGTGCTGCGGATATGATTATCGAATTCACCCGGCATATCCGGTTCGACATCCAAATCCGTGAAGACGGAGGACAGTACCTGTTTCAGGTAATCAATCTTGGCGCGCGGTGAGGGCAGGCCGCTCGTGGAGAAACGTTGCATGGGCTCTCCCTGACCAACAGCGTAAGCGTATCATAGGAGAGTGCATTGTTCATCAGGGATATCACATCGGCCGCCGCTCAGACCGTCTTCCGCCGGCGCTGCGCAGTAGTGACTTGTTCGGTCAGCATATGGTTGTCGGTATGGAAGTCCGCGACGACGGTTGCCTCCCCACCAATCCACGATAACGACCCGTCGGCTTCGACGGGCTATCCGGTCGCCGCCCGCATGATCTGCCTTTTGGCTTGGTTGAACTCCGCCGTCATGTTGATGCAATCCACGGCGATTAACCGGTCCTGTCGGAAGTAGCGCAGGGTGAATGGGCCGCCATCGGGATTGCCCACTGGTTCCACTCGATCCCAGCCCAGGTTCAGCCCAGCGCTTTGTAGGCGCAGATCATACTGGTTGGACCAGAACCAGGGGACAGTGAGGGCAGGAGGCGGCGTGCCAAGGATGCCGGCGGCGGCGATCCGGGCCTGTTCCACGGCGTTGGGCACCGATTCCAACCGCACCGGCCCAACGGTATAGGGGTTGGGAAACAGGGCGCAATCGCCCACGGCCAGGATATCAGGGTCACTGCTGCGGCACGCCGCATCTACGCGTACGCCATTAGGGCAATCAATGCCCGCCTCGGCCAGCGGTTCGATGTTGGGCTGAATGCCGATGCCGACAATGACGAGGTCAGCCGGTATCTCCTCCCCATCGGCCAGCCGAATTCCCGTGGCACGGCCATTGACGGTAGTGATGGCCGACAATGTGGCACCCAACCGCACCACCACCCCCTGCGCGCGGTGGGCCTGAAGATAGAAATCGGAAATCGGCGGGGCCGTGACACGGGCCAGCAGGCGATCCTGCGCCTCGACCACCGTTACGGCGTGGCCCTGTGCGCGCAGCACCGCTGCCGTTTCCAGGCCGATATAGCCACCACCGATCAGAACGACGCGCCGCATCCTACCGGCCAGGTCATCGCGCAGGGCGGCGACATCGTCGATGGTGCGGATGGCATGCACGCCCATCGCACCCGCACCGGGGCATGTCAGCCGCCGAGCCCGACCGCCGGTGGCCCAGACCAAATGGTCAAAGGCCTCCACCCAGCCATCGCAGAGGGCTACCGTCCGTGCCGTCCGGTCCACGGTATGTACCGGTGTACCCGTGTGGAGCGTGATCCCCTGCGCGGCATAGAAATCTGGCTTGCGCAGCGCCAATTGCGCGGCAACACGCTTGCCGGACAGCAGTTCCTTTGACAGGGGAGGCCGCTCATAGGGTGCGTGCGCCTCCGCCCCCAGCAGCAGGATAGGCGCGCGATAGCCGCCTTGCCGCAGGGAGATGGCAACCTGCGCGCCGGCCTGGCCCGCGCCAACGATGATGGTTCCCGCCATACCTGCCCGCCCCCATGCCGATCAGGCGGTAAAGAAATCGGCCCTTGCCTGACCCTGCGGGTCATAGACCGGTTCGATCAGATCGACGCGGTATTTGCGCGCTTCTGCCGCCGTCATCCCGGCCTTTTGCAGCAAGCCGACCATGGTGCTGTAGGCGGGGGCGGCGAAATGGGCGCGCAGGGCTGCCTCGTCGCGCCATTCCTCAAACACGTTCACGCGGGCCGCGTTTTTGTGATCAGCCCCCCAGCTATATTCCACACACCCATCCTCGGCCAATGCCTCCTGAATCAGAGGGTCGGCATCGGTCAGGAATTGCGCGCGCAGGGCGGGGTCCACGTCGAGCGTGGCCATGATGACGATTGGCATTGTCTTGATCCTTTGTGCGATGGGTCAGAGGCTGGGCGGCGGGGACGCGGGATCATCCTTCAGGTAATGATCGACCCAGCGATGGAAATACTGGTTTCCGCGTTCATTGCGGCCAAAGGTGACATGATCCAGCCCGCCGGCTTCCAGCCCCTTCTGGATGGACAGGCCCAGCACATAATCTTCCTGATTGGTCACATCGCCAAAGAAGCTGGCCATCATAGCCATCTTCTCCCGCTCCGCCTCGTCGGCCGGGGCCTTGGGCGTGACATAGGTCAGGATGGTGCGGTTCTCTCCCGGCGTCGGTCCGGGCAGCAGCAGGGCGATCTGTGCAATCTCCGGTGCCACAAAGATCGACAGGTTGGGAAACAGGGTGCGCACAAAATCGTACCCGTCATTTTGATGCCG
>CALRNG020000087.1:0-10771 GCA_943369495.1 Rhizobium sp. Q54 | reverse complement strand
TCCGGTGATGTCGGGACCTATGAGGAAATGGTGGACCGCGCCCGCACGCTCGCCGTGAAGGAAGAATTCGCCCGCCCGGGTGAGCGGATCGTCATCGTCGCCGGCATCCCCTTCGGCCAGTCCGGCAGCACCAACAATCTGCGAATCGCCAAGATCTGATTGCGCGGAGGATGAAAAAGCCCGGCGCCCGCGAGGCCGCCGGGCTTTTCCTTTATGGGGCGAGGCCCAACCCCACGATTTCCGGCAATCCGACAATTACGGTCTCGCATTCGGCCGGGACGCACAGAATGTTGAAGGAGGTATACTGGCCATAGATATCGTGTGAGTTGCCTCGGAAATTGTTGGGATTGAACATTCTGGGGTGGTGCTGCCAGACCCGGTACCCCAGTGACCTGACAAAATCGATCAACTTGACCGAAAGGTCATTTCGGTCATTTTCCAGATACAGGATGGGGCGACATCGCCGAATAGTCTCCACCGCACCGCGCAGGACCTCCAGCTCCATACCTTCCACATCGGCCTTTAGCAGCCGTAGCTGCGAAAGCCCCATGCCGTCGATTGTGATGACGGGAACCGAATTGCCGCTGCCGCTTGGGAGAAGCGAGATGCCACCGAAATTGGTCACCTTGTCGTAATCAACGTCGGGGATCACCAATTCACCCGGCGCGGAACCAACCGCTGCGCGATGAACGGTCACCTGATCCAGCCTGTTGGCCGTGACGTTCCAGGTCAGCAACTCATTGATAAATCCCTGGGGCTCGAAGGCATGCACGCGCCCGCCAGGTCCAACGGCAGCGCCCAGGGCCAGGGTATGGGATCCCAGATTGGACCCGGCCTCAATGACTGTGTCACCCGGCTGCAGCAGCGACGCACAGACAGTCGCTTCCTCTTCCGACCACTCCCCATAGGCGTCCAGGCCGCGTCCGACGAACAGGTCCGTGGCGGGATAGCGCATCCGCCCGTGACGGGTTATGGACTCCATGATACCGGGCGCCACCTCGGTTGATGCCCCATAGGTGCGCAGCAGCGCAATCGGACGCAGGTCCGGAAACGGCGGGGGTGGCACCGGCGGAAAGGGCAGGGACGCCGGCGCCGGGGGCGGGGACGGTGGTGTCAGGCGTGTGCGGTCGCCATCCCTCAACGCCGCCACCTCTGCTGCCAACCGTTTGAACAGTTCCGGCCAGTCATCCGGCTGGCGCTGACGGAAAAGTCGCATACTGGCCGGATACCACGGGCTGTCCTCGCGGTCGCGTAGCCAGCGCCAGTCAGGGGAGAACTTCAATGGCACCCAAACCGGCCGACCCAGGGCACCCGCCAGATGCGCCACCGAGGTATCGGAAGAGATGATCAGATCCAGATGCTGCATGACAGCGACGGTATCCAGGAACGCATCCGGCCCCTCATCGAAATCGGGACCCAGCGTCTCAACCTTCATCCCCTCCGGCATACTCTCCAGCTGGTCCAGCCCATAGCCCTTCTGCAGGCTGATCAGCGTGACGCCGGGCAGCCGGGCCACAGGGGCCAATTGCTCCAGCCGGTATGAGCGTCCCTTATCGATACCGATACCGGCCTTGCCCTGCCATACGATGCCGACCTTGAAATCCCCCTTGGGCAAGCGGTGGCGCCACGCCTCGACCCGCGCAGGGTCTGCTTGCAGATAGGGGGTGGGTGCAGGGACCCGGTCCACGGATATGCCCAAAACAAAAGGCAGACTCATAATGGCAATCTGCACATCGAACAGGGGCAGCAGCTCGCGGTAGGTCGCCAAGGTCACGCCTGGGATGGAGCGGGCATACAGCGCCCGGAGGTTCGCCGGCACTTCCAAGATCACCTGGCCGGCGCGTTCCACCACCTGCTGAACGAAGCGCACGAACTGAATACTGTCGCCCAGCCCCTGTTCATGATGGATCAGGATGGTCTTGTTGCTGATATCCTCACCTTGCCATTCGGGCCGGCCAAAATCGCGCAAAGGCACCGGCAAGCTGTTCCGCAGCCAGCGCCACTCGAAATGCTGCCACCCTTCTTCCCACTGGCCCAGCGCCAGAAAGACACTGGCCGCCGTGGTATGCAGCAGGGGATCAAGCGGATGGGCCTCCAGCATCCGGCGCGCGTAGCGAACCGCTGATAACGTATCGCCCGCTTCCATCGCCAAGCTGGTCAGATTGTTCAAGCCATTGCGATTGGTCGGTTCCTGGGTGAGGACCAATTCGAAACAATTCCGGGCCCCGCCAATATCCCCCCGGTGCTGAAACAAGGCATTGCCTAGGTTCAACAAGGCCTCCGGCATGCCCGGCCTGATGCGCAGTGCCTCATTGAAATGCCGTATCGCGTCCTCGCCCCGGTCCAGGCGGGCCAGACAGTTGGCGAGGTTGACATGGATCTCCGGTATGTCGCCACCGACTGCCAGGGCTTGCTGGAAAAGTGATGCCGCTTCCTCGTTTCGGTTCAGCGCCGTCAGAAAATTGGCAAACTTGAACAGCGCATCAACGGACCCCGGTTCAATCGCCAGGCGCTGACGATGGGTTCTCTCGGCGGCCTCAAGGTCGCCGGCCGCCTGCTGGCACTGCGCCAGCAAGGCAACGGTGTCAGTCGCTTCCGGACGGATGGACGCTGCCTTCTGGCAGGTGGCTGCCGCCTCTGGCCCCCGGTTCAACGCCAGCAGCGACGTGGACAGATTGATCAGAGCATCATAATCGTCGGGAAACGCGGACAGCCACTGGCTGATGGCATCGGCAGCCTTCGCATGGTGCCCTATCTGCTGGTAGGCGATACCCAACGGGTGCAGAACGCTGGCGAAGGTGGGATTGGCCATCAGCAACATTTCATAGCGCCGGATAGCTTCTTCCACCCGACCGGCCAGATGCGCAGTCTTGATGTCGTTCAGTTCGTTGATGAGCTGCTGCTGAATATCCACCTTCTGCCCCACTTCACTGGATCCGATCTCTCAAATATGGTCTCGCCGTTATACGGCGACCGCAGACGGATCGACCTTTGGCAATCCGATGACAACCGGCCTGCTCTCTGCCGGCAAACACAGGAAATTTGCGGAAACCACAGACTGGGATGGCAACTTAAGATTGTGCCGGAAATTGTTTTCTCGGGCAATGGGTGTTGCGTGCAGCCACACTCGATACCCAAGGCTGTAGATGAGATCCACCAACGCATGGGCACGGTCGCCCGTGGGGCGCTCAACATAGAGGATGGGTCGGCACCGGGCGATGGTTTCCTGCGCACCCTTGATCACATCATATTCCATGCCCTCGACGTCCGCCTTCAGCATCCGGAGATTTTGAATGCCAAGGCTGTCGATTGTGAGCAGGGGAACCTCTTCCCCTGTTCTGGCACCAATTAACGAGATGCCGCCAAAATTTTCGGTCCGGGCATAATCGATGGGGGGCACATTTATCACGCCTATGCTGGCGCCCACGGCCGCATGGTGGATGCGCACCTGCGGCAAGTCGTTCGTCTGAATGTTCCATGACAACAGATCATGGATGAAGCGCTGCGGCTCAAACGAATGTATCTGGCCGCTTCTGCCGACGGCGCGGGCCAGTGGCAGGGTGATGGAGCCGATATTGGCACCCGCCTCCACCACCACGTCGCCTTCGTGCAGCAGACCCGCGCATAGATCCGCCTCCTCGGGGGCCCATTCACCGTAACGATCAAGGCATTGGCCGATGAACTTGTCATTGGCCGGATAGCGCATACGGCCATACAGCGTATTGGTTTCCATGATGCCGTCCGCCACGAGATACGAGGCGATGAAATCCAGACGTGTATTGCTATCGGCGACAGACGGCACCGGCCCAGCAATCAATTTGGCCGGCAGCATTGGCGAGGGAAGCGGTGGTGTCGGGACAGGCGGGAACGGCTTCAGGGGCCGACGCGGCGGCGGCGGCGGGGCCTGCAGCTTGGAGCGGTCGCCATCCCTCAGGGCGGTCACATCGGCTGCCAGCCGCTCAAAAACGCCGGCCCAGTCACCGGGGGTCTTCTGCCGGAACAGACGCATGGTCTGCGGATACCAGGGGCTGTCCGCCCGCTCCACCATCCAGCGCCAGTCCGGTGAGAATTTCAACGGCACCCACACCGGGCAGCCCAGGGCACCTGCCAGATGCGCGACCGACGTGTCGGAGGAGATGATCAGGTCCAGATGCTGCATCACGGCAGAAGTATCCAGGAACGCGCCCGGCCCTTCATCAAAGTCCGGCCCCAGCGTTTCGACCTTCATCCCGTCCGGCAGACGGTCCAGCTGATCCAGGCCATAGCCCTTCTGCAGGCTGATCAACGTAACGCCGGGTACGCGGGCGACAGGCGCCAACTGGTCCAGCGTGTAGGAACGGCCCTTATCGACGCCGGTGCCGGGCTTTCCCTGCCAGACGATACCGATGCGCAGGCCACCCTGCGGGATCCGGTCCCGCCACCTTTCCACCCGCGCCGGATCGGCATGCAGATAGGGGATCGGCGCCGGTACCGTGTCCACCGTCACGCCCAGCACCAGCGGCAGGCTCATCATCGCGATATGGACATCGAATGACGGCAGGGGTTCATCGTAGGTCGCCAGGGTAACGCCTTGGATTGAGTGACCATAAAGCGCCAGCAGGTTGGCCGGTACTTCCAGGATCACCTGTCCGGCCCGTTCCCGCACCTGCTGAACGAAGCGCACGAACTGTATGCTGTCGCCCAGACCCTGTTCGTGATGGATCAGGATGATCTTGGCCCTGATATCCTCGCCACGCCATTCCGGCTTGCCAAAATCGCGCAAAGGCACGGGCAGCCCATCGCGCAGCCAGCGCCACTCGAAATGCTGCCACCCCTCCTCCCATTGCCCACCCAGCATGAACAGGGCGGCGGCCGTTCCATGCGCGGATGATGATTCCGACGGAATGGCCAGACGGCGACGCACATAGGTTTCAGCTTCGTCCAGCTGGTTCAGGTTCATATGGACATTGGCGAGATTGTTCAGGGTTTCGCCATGATCCGGCAACCGCTCCAGGACCTGCAGGAACCGCTGACGGGTCTGTTCAGGATCGGCCCCATCCTCATATTCCATGGTCGAGAGATTCAGCAGGGCTTCCGGCATGCCGGGCTGCAGACGCAACACCTCCTTGTAGAGGCCTATCGCCTCTTCCTTCTGCTCGCGGTTTTGCAGCAGGCTGGCCAGATTGACCATCGGCTCCACCATGGTGGGGCGGTGCCGCAGCGCTTCGCGATAGACCTGAATGCTTTCATCTGTGCGGCCCAGGGCCGTCAGAATGGTCCCCAGGGTGAACAGCCCCTCGGGCGATGCCGGGTGGATCGCCAGCATCCGCCGCGCGCTCTGTTCCGCCTGCTGCATATTGCCCACCTGCTGCTCGGCCATCGCCTTCAGCAGCAGCACGTCCGGGGCCGTCGGTCGGATCGCCAGGGCAACAGCATAAGCGTTCGCCGCTTCGGCGCCGCGCCCCAGATTCAGCAGCGAATTGCCAAGATTGATCTGCGCGTCACAATCCTTCGGCGCCACCTTGACCCACCGTTGGATATAGTCAACCGCTTCGGCATGTTTGCCCTGCTGCTGTAACGCAATCCCAAGGGGGTGCAGGACCTCGTTCAACCCAGGGTGCCGTTTCAGCAGTTCGCGATATCCCGCCTCGGCTTCCGCAACCTTGCCGGCAAGGTGCTTTTCCTTGACGGCCTGCAGGTTCGCCGCCACCTTCTGCGCCATGCCTTTATTATGCACTTATTCCCTCCGGTGACGGCATCCATTGATGCAGTAGTATCGTCACGGGCATAACGGAAGCAATGGTTTCTCCATGAAATTGGCAAGCAGCAGCATGGTTGTGCAGCCTGATACAGCGCTTGCCCCACGGCCTGCCCTGTTCCTGGATCGAGACGGCGTGATCAATCGCGACACGGGCTATCCCTGGCGCCCCATCGATATCGTCTGGATCGATGGCGTGTTCGATGCGCTGGCGCTGGCACGCCGTCGCGGATTCCGGATCTTTGTCGTCACCAATCAATCGGGCGTCGGACGGGGTCTGTACCAGGAAGAAGATGTCCGCGCCCTGCATGCCTGGATGGGGGAAAGGCTGGCGGCCGCAGGGGCTTCGGTCGATGACTGGCGGTACTGCCCTTATCATCCGGCGGCCTCCGTGCCCGCCTATCGCCAGGACCATCCTTGGCGCAAACCGTCCCCCGGCATGATCCAGGACATATTGCGGCACTGGCCAACAGACCTGACGACCAGCCTGCTGATCGGTGATCGGCAAAGCGATATCATCGCCGCCCGCGCCGCCGGGATAGAGGGCCATCTGTTCAGTGGCGACAACCTTCTGAAATTCCTGGAAAGCCTGCCGGATTTCGCCGAAGGCTGATGATCAGCGCAAGGCGTTGCTGATCAGGTAGGTGGCGAAATCCGCGACCTTGATCTTGATGACGGCCCGTTCGCTTTCGCCAGCCAGGGCCCGTCCCAGCACGATATGGCGATGCACATCGCTGTCCGTGACCTTGAAAAGCGCCGTCTCGCCCTTGATGCGGGGATAGTAGGTCGGATCGACACGTTTTTGACGCTTCGACAAGCGCTCGACGACCTCTTCCTCCGTCACATCGACATCGGCCTGCTTCTTGATCAGGGTCCAGTCCTTCTCCCCTGCGATCCCCCGCGCCAGAATGTCGGCCGGGTCGTCGTCGCAGACGCCGACCTTGAACAGGTTCTTGCCCAGGCCAACGTCGGAACCCCATTGGCTGATATTGGCGCTGCGTGCGACGAAGATGGTGGCCATCGAACAGGAATCCCTGGGCAAGAATTGTCAGTTGCTTGGGTGGGAGTAGCGTAAGCGCGCCTCTGTGAAAAGAGGCGTCCGACACCGGCCACCGCCTTTGGCTAATGATTAGGCAGTTAAGAACAGGTAATCTTGATATCCGCACTAACGGAAGTTGAACAACCAACAAACTTCATCCCGAAAATGCCCTAGTATTGATTTTCTGCCTATATATTAGTCACTATTTGAACTGGATAAATTTTAAGCAGTTGTTAAAGTAAGCACCGTAGACGGCGCAAAGCCGCGTCGCCCCCCGCAAAGATGCGGAGCGCAAGGAAGCAACCCACCAAGTGTTCACAATGGCAATAATGAACCGTGGTACACATGCCGAAAGATTTGACGGCGGAGTTTTCCGCACACCGGGTTGACAGCGATAAGGATGCGTCGCCCGAAACAATCATCGAACTGGCCCGTGAGGTCGCCGAAGTGTCCGCCATGCGGACCAGCGCCATTGGCGACATCACCCGCCGCACGAAGATACTGGCCTTGAATGCCAAGATTGAGGCGGCGCGGGCCGGCGTTCATGGCGCCGGCTTTGGTGTCGTGGCGGCAGAGGTTCAAACGATCTCGTCGGAAATCGACCACGCCGCCAGCCAGATGCGGGACGAGATTGTGGGCAGCGCCAACCGCCTGCACCTGCTCGGGCAGGGGCTGGTTGGATCGATGCGCGGGCAGCGCCTGGCCGATCTGGCGCTGAACATGATCGATATCATCGACCGCAACCTCTATGAACGGTCATGCGATGTGCGGTGGTGGGCCACGGACAGTGCCGTGGTCGATGCCCTGGAGAAGCCGGGCGCCGCCAGCGCCGATCATGCCAGCCAACGGCTGGGCGTGATCCTTAAATCCTACACAGTCTACCTGGATATCTGGGTGGCGGACGCGCAGGGCCGGGTGGTGGCCAGCGGTCGGCCAGGCAAATACCCGGTGCTGGGGCGCTCCGTCGCCGGCGAAAGCTGGTTCCAGGATGCGATGTCCACGCGGGACGGAACGGAATTTGCCGTGGCCGATGTCGCCCCGCATGAGGGGCTGAGCGGCCAGCCTGTGGCCACCTATGCCACCGCGATCCGCGCAGGCGGGGAGGAGAATGGCCGTCCGTTGGGCGTTCTGGGTATCTTCTTCGACTGGGCGCCGCAGGCGGGTTCGGTTGTCAGCAATGTTCGCCTGACAGAGGAGGAGCGGCTTGAAGGCCGCACCAAGTGCCTGATTGTGGACAGTAATTTCCGGGTCATGGCGGCGAGTGACAAACGCTACCTGCTGATCGGTCGCTACCCGTTGATAACGTCAGGCCGGGACATGGGCTACTACACTGCGGAAGATGGCACGATGGTGGCTTTCGCCCTGACGCCCGGCTACGAGACCTATCGGGGGTTAGGCTGGTACGGCCTGATCCTGCAGCGCCCGCCAGAGGTGGAGGCCTCCTGGAACGCGCGCCACGGGCAGGCCTGATCGCGGCGGGGCCGCCACCGGACAATCACCATCATCCGTCGGAGTCGCGCCGCAACCGGGCGATTCCGACTGGCGGATAGAGTACCTGGCGTGCGCCGTTTGCCCCATTGTCGCCACCAACCCCCTATATTTTGTTGCAAGTACGGGGGGCGACCGGCTGCATACCCCCGCCAGCGAGAGAACAGTGGTAATCTGTTATAAAGTCGCTTATGTTCGAGATAGACATAGTGCAAGGGGTGTCGGATGTATTCACATCCTCAACATGGCGGCGGTGAAGAGGTCAAGGAGCTACGCCGACAGGCGGGCGCTTGGCTGAAAAGCCGCCGAACCGAGGTCGGGCTTACCCAGCGTGCGCTGGCGGAGTCTGTTGGCCTGGAATACTACACGATGGTGTCGATGATCGAGGCGGGGCGCGGTCGCATTCCGCCGGACAGCTATCTGGCATGGGCGGGCGCCCTGCGGATGCAGCCGGCGGAATTTGTGCGGACCCTCATGCAATTCTACGACCCAATTACCCATTCCATTTTGTTTGGCGATGCCGGTACAACCTCCCCCGACAGCGGCGATGGTGACCAGCAGGCCCCGCGTTTCCGTGTCGTTTAGGGACTGAACAGGATTTAGGTGGCCCCAGATGGGCGAAATTGTCGCTCTCCATATCGCGCAGTTGAAGGCTCCCCGCCATGAGGCGGCAGACCTTGCGGCACGCGAACGGATGACGGCTTTGCGGGAACGCAGGGCTGCGTGGGGACGTGTCATTCGGCAGCGGCGTGTTGACCGTGGGTTCACCACCCGTACCCTGGCGGAGACGGTGGGGATCGTCACACCAACATTGATCAGCGCCATTGAGTCCGGTCGCGGTCGCCTTCCAGAAGGTGTGCTTGCCGGTTGGGCGCTGGCCTTGGGCATGGAATCGTCTGACTTCGCCGCCGGCTACCTGTCTGCTTTTGAACCCGATGCCTTCGCCGCTCTGCGGCCGAACCAAGAAGAAGGGAGGCCGGCATGAGCGCGTCGGCCGAGATATTCCGCTTCCCCGGCCGTTCGGCCAGTGGTAACAGCGGCTCCTGGAGCAATCAGGATATCGCCGATGTCTATCGGTGCCTGGATCAGTTTGCCCGCAATGGACTGATGGTGGAGGCCGCGTCCGGCCTGTCCGATGAAGGCGATCCCTGGTTTGCGATCGAAGATGTGTCGTCTGGTGAGGCGCTGGTCCATATTGCGCGCATCGATGGCTTCTTCGTCGTTCATGTGCTTGACGGGGAGACCTGGTCCGGCGACACGCTGCGTCAGGCCCTGTCAAATATCGACGTGTCGTTGCTGGTTGACATCGGACAGGTCGATCACCATGGGTCGGTTGCTGCCGATGGAGATGATGACAAGGACGGCACGCATGCCTTCCTGCGCATCGTCAGCGCGGTTGTCGCGGTTCTGACTGCGGATGTGATCGCCAACGCCGTCACACACGAAGCGGCGGCATCGCCCCTGCCCCCGACCGGCGCGCCTGACGCTGGCGATCACGGCAGCGATGCTAGCAAGGGTGCGCTGGATTTGCCAGCCGTGGATAGCAGCCTTGCCGCGCAGGATCGTCAGCAGGCAAGCACCTCGGTTGCAGACACCGATGCGGTGCAAGCGGACACCGGCGGCAAATCTGACAACGCGGACGCACCTGTCTCCACGGCAGCAGCAGACGTGCCGGTTTCAGTGCCGGTCGAGAAGACGCATTCGGCACTGACAAGTGCGGCACCCGATGTTGTTAATCTTCATACGGGTACTAAACAGGAGATAATGGTCGCCGCAGGGCAGAGTGAGGGAGTGGCGCTGTCCTATGCGTTGGGTGACGAGCACGTGCAGGTTACCTTCAAGGACAGGGTCTCGTTCGTGGGGAGCGAGAAGAAGTCGGACATGTTCCTGATTGTGCTTGACGGGCATATGAAGGATTTGACCGCGAAGGTGGAGAATTTCGACAAGGGGCAGGATAGTTTGGTGATCGAAAAATCCGATGAAAGTGGCACGTCCAGTGCCATTGTCACGGATTTGGGGGCTTTGGTTGCCAATGGCGAATCACAGTTGACCGTGATCGGGCAGGCGACGGTGGAAATCCACTTGATATCGCAGCCCGGTTCATTGGTCGCCGGAGGCTGAAGATCATGAGTTTGGCAGCAACCAGCACATTGTTTGCCGGCAGCGACAGTCTGTCGATGACCGAGCTTGCCCTTTATCACGCCATCAATGCGCTGCGGGTAGAGAAGGGCCTGTCGCCGCTCAAACCGGTATTTGACCTCTCTGTCATTGCCGGGCAGCATGCCGGCGATTTTGATAGCAATGTTGGCTACGCGTCATGGTCAAAGGCCGCTGTGGCTGATCGCGTCGTTCAAACCCTGCATCATTGGAGCGATGGACGGGGATTTGTCGCTGGCGTATTGGCGGTGGCCGATGGGCTGAAACTGACCCTTCCGGAGAGCATCGCTGAGAATGCCGACGGTGTTCTGGCCGGCACTGTGCGTGCCGATCTGCTGGCGGAGTGGCTC
>CALRNG020000086.1:0-10790 GCA_943369495.1 Rhizobium sp. Q54 | reverse complement strand
AAACAGGCGGGTCTCGCCGATGCCAGCTGGATGCCCTTCAGCTTCCGCCACCGCATCCTGACCTGGGATTTCGTCGCCGGACGTCTGGGCGACCACCCCTGGATCGGCTATGGGCTGGACGGGTCACGGGCGGTGCCGGGGGGCGATGGCAGCTTCTTCCTGCCCGGTGAAGGACCCGTGCCCGTCCTGCCGGTGCATCCCCATAACCTGTTCCAGCAGGTGCGCCTGGAACTGGGCTGGATCGGGGCGGCGTTGGTCGGCCTGCTGCTGCTGGCCATTCTGCACCGGTTGACGCGGTTGGACCCCGCCATCCGGCCCATGGCGCTGGCCCTGTTCGGCAGCGCCATCTTCACCCAATGTTTCGCCTATGGCGCGTGGCAGGCCTGGCTGATCTGCGGGATGCTGTTCGCGGGTGCCCTGGTGGCGCTGGCGGGCCGGATCACGGACCCTTCTTGACCAGACAATCGGTGCCGGCGGCTTTCAACTTGCTGCAAAGGCCCGCCGCCGATGCCTGATCGGTGAAGCCGGTCAGGAAGACACGGGTATAAATGCCCTTCGCGCCGAGATCGGCCTGAACCATGCTGGCCTGCCGGCCAGCCAGCAGGGCCGCCTGCTTGGCGGCGATCCCCCTCCAATGTTTGTCCGCCTCCTCCCGCGATGGCAGGGACCCGACCTGGATGACCCACCCGCCGGCCGCTGGCGGCGGGCTGGCCATGGGTGCTGGTGCCGGGGGCGGTGCCGGGGGCGGTGCCGCCGGCTTCGGCGCGGGGCGCGCGATGGGCACAGAGTTGGGCGGCGTCGGGGCCGCACTTGCCACTGTCGCGGGCGGCAGGGAAGGCGGTGGCGGTGATACGGCTTGCGCCACCGGTGGGGGGGCTGCTGCCGGCATGGCGGCGGGGGGAGCGCTGGGGGTCCGGGCCGGGGCCGGCGGTGGTGCTGTCGGCTTTGCTTCCACCTTTGGGGCTGGCGGCGCGGGCTTTGGTGTCGCGGCGGCGACCTGCGTCGATGGTGCGGGGCCGGGCACGGGTGTCGGTGGGGCCAGGGGTTGGGTCATCCGCTCCACCGCCGCCCGGATCTGTTCCGGCGTGGCTTGCGATTCGATCTCTTGCTCCAGTTTTATGGCCGCGACCAACCGCTTGGAAGATGCGCGCTTGGCCCAATGCAAGGCCTCCACGATGTCGCGCGGGGTGCCCAGCCCGAAATAGGTCAGGGCCGCCAGATTATTCTGCGCATGCACGTCGCCCGCCTGCGCCGCTGGCCGCAGGAAGCTCAGCGCCTTGGCATAATCGGCGGGCATATCCTGCCCGAAGGCGTACAGTGCCCCCACCATGCTCTGTGCCCCCACATGGCCGTTGCGGGCGGAGGATTCCAGCAGCGCCGTGCCACGCCGCACATCCTTGGCAACCCCACGCCCTTGGATCAGCATCTCGCCGGCCAGATACTGGCCCGAACTGTCGCCGGTTTCCGCCACGGCGTTGAATTCCTTGAAGGCCGTGGCGAAATCCCCGGCGGAAAAGGCGATGCGCCCCGCCTGCAGGTCGGCCAGGGCCGGCGGGGTGCCGACCAGCATGAGCGACAGGGCCAGGGCAGCGGGCGTGGTGCGGCGGGAAAGGTGCGGCATGCAGGCGACATCCGTCGAAAGGGGTGCCCCTTCTTCATAGCCGACACGGGCGTGCTTGACGATGCCCCTCAAACGGGCTTCAACCTGCGCCCAATGATCTTAAGACCGGAGTTGCGCCAGATGGCCGCCAAGAAGAACCCGCTGAACCTGAACCCCTTGCAGTTGAAGACCCTCACCCTGTTCCAGGCTTTGGCGGAGTTTGAGGATATCACCCGCCCCGTCGGCGATGGCGCCGTAGAGGTGATGGAACTGCCTTTCACCAGCCATGGCAACCATTTCCATCTGGGCCCCTGGCTGGTCTATGCCCAGGATGCCACGGGCCTGCGCAATATCGCGCCCTGGACGGTGCTGGAACGCAAGGGCCTGATCATCGGCAATTTCCCGATGTCGGTGACCCTGACGCGCGAGGGGCTTGAATATGAGACGGGGATGCGCCGTCAGATCCTGCAGGGGTCTGATCATTGAGGCTATCGTTGGTCGGGTGGCTGTAACGGCGGCGACTGCCGCCGCGCGGCACGTGCCGCGTAAGCCAAGGGCGCAGATGCGCCCGCCCGGCGCCTGAGGGAACAAACGAAGGCCAATAAAACAAAACCCGCCGCGCCGATAATGGCGGGCGGGTTTTTGTTTGAACCGGGGATGGTGCTGCCAACTGGAATCGAACCAGCGACCTCGTCCTTACCAAGGACGCGCTCTACCGACTGAGCTATGGCAGCGCCGTCATCCGCGTCACCACAGCGTCGCCGCTGCGGTGGGCGGCTATGTGCCACTCCCACCCCTGGACCGCAAGCAAAAAAATCCCGAACCCGTCGATTTTTTCCGCATACTTGACGTGCAAGCCCAAAAAGGCCAGCAATCCGGCCATTCCCTGCCCATGGACCCAATAGGATGACCAGCAACCCGCCCAAGAAGGATGACCGCAAGGACCGCCTGGCCCGGGCGCTGCGCGATAATCTGCGCCGCCGCAAGGACCAGGACCGGGCAAGGGAGGCGCAGGAAGCCATGGAAAGCGCGCTGGGACCCGACCCAGCCGAAGGACAGATGCCCGACACCACGGCTTGAGTGGGCGGTGCCGCTGGGCTACAAGGTCTTGCGCGCCCGCCCTGGGATGGCGGGTGCGGCACTTTGGGGATGTGGGGGACCGACATGTCGATTATGCCCGACAGCTGGATACGGGAACAGGCGACCAAGCACGGCATGATCGAGCCGTTCGTGGAGGCACAGAAGCGTGAGGGCGTGATCTCCTACGGCCTGTCTTCCTATGGCTATGACGCGCGCGTCGCCCCGGAATTCAAGATTTTTACCAATATCGACAATGCCGTCGTTGATCCCAAGAAGTTCGACGCGACCAGCTTTGTCGATCGGGAAACCGATGTCTGTGTCATCCCGCCCAACAGCTTCGTCCTGGCCCGCACGGTGGAATATTTCCGCATCCCGCGCGATGTGCTGGTCGTCTGTCTGGGCAAGTCCACCTATGCCCGCTGCGGCCTGATCGTGAATGTCACGCCGCTGGAGCCGGAATGGGAAGGGCATGTGACGCTGGAAATTTCCAACACCACGCCGCTGCCGGCCAAGGTCTATGCCAACGAGGGCCTGTGCCAGTTCCTGTTCTTCCAGGGCGCGTCCCCGTGTGAGGTGTCCTATGCCGACCGGGCCGGAAAATATATGAAGCAGCGCGGCGTGACACTGGCCCGCCTGTAACCGGCCCAAACACTGCCATCATCGCGGCCCATGGTCCGGGTCGCCCCAATACACCATTCTGACGAAACGAACATTCCATGGACAAGCTTCGCATCCGCGGCGGTAACCCGCTGAAGGGCCAGATCAGTATTTCCGGCGCCAAGAATGCCGCCCTGCCGTTGCAGGCGGCCTGCCTTCTGACGGATGAGAAGCTGACGCTGACCAACCTGCCATTGCTGGCCGACATCACCACCATGAACCGCCTGCTGGCCCAGCATGGGGTGGAGGTGCATATCAATGGCCGCGATGCGTTTGGGTCCAGCGGCCGGTCGGTGGAACTGTTCGCCAACGACATCTTCAACCTGACCGCCCCTTATGATCTGGTGCGCAAGATGCGCGCCAGCGTGCTGGTGCTGGGCCCGCTGCTGGCCCGGTTCGGTCAGGCCAAGGTGTCCTTGCCCGGCGGCTGTGCCATCGGCACCCGCCCCGTCGATCTGCATATCAAGGGCCTGCAGGCCATGGGTGCGCAGATCGATATCGAAGGCGGCTATATCCTGGCCAAGGCGCCGGAAGGCGGGCTGGTCGGCGCGGAATTCGTGTTCCCGCAGGTGTCGGTGGGTGCCACCGAAAACCTGATGATGGCCGCCACGCTGGCCAAGGGCGAAACCATCCTGATGAATGCGGCGCGCGAGCCGGAAATCGGCGATCTGGCCCGCTGCCTGATCGCTATGGGGGCGGAGATCGAGGGGATTGGCTCCGACCGTCTGGTGATCAAGGGCAAGGACCGGCTGCATGGCGCCACCTATGCCGTGCTGCCCGACCGGATCGAGGCCGGCACGTTTGCCATGGCCGCCGCCATCACGGGCGGTGAACTGGAACTGGTCGGTGCCCGCATGGCCGACCTGAAGTCGGTCGTGAAGACCCTGGCCGGGGCCAATGTGAAGGTCACGGAGACGGCCAATGGCCTGCTGGTCGCCTCAAACGGCGATCTGCTGGGTGTGGATGTGATGACGGAGCCGTTCCCCGGTTTTCCCACCGATCTGCAGGCCCAGATGATGGCCCTGATGTGCGTGGCCAAGGGGGCCTCGATGATCACGGAGACGATCTTCGAGAATCGCTTCATGCATGTGCCGGAACTGACCCGCATGGGCGCCAACATCACCGTCCATGGCTCATCCGCCCTGGTGCGCGGCGTGCCGAAGTTGACAGGGGCGCCCGTGATGGCGACCGACCTGCGCGCGTCGGTCTCTCTGGTGCTGGCCGGGCTGGCGGCCCAGGGCGAGACCACCGTCAACCGCATCTACCACCTGGACCGCGGGTACGAGCGGGTGGAGGCCAAGCTGGCCGCCTGCGGCGCCGATATGGAGCGGGTGAAGGAAGAGGATTGAGGGTGGCGAGTTCCTGATCTACGCGGCTTGAACAGGTGAGCGATGGATAACAGCTTGTTTTATGGCGACAATCTCACCGTGCTGCGGGAGCATGTTTCCGACCAGTCTGTCGACCTAATCTATCTTGATCCGCCGTTTAACAGCCAAGCCAACTACAATGTCCTGTTTAAGGGGCAAACAGGTGTCGGTGCCGATGCGCAGATCGAAGCCTTTGCCGACACTTGGCACTGGGGCGAAGAGGCGGAGCGCGCCTTCTCCGATGTGATGTCATCCACGAATACTGACGTCGCGGAGCTTCTGCGCGCCATTCGCCTCTCCCTGGGCGAGAGTGACATGATGGCTTATCTGGCCATGATGTGCGTCAGAATTGTCGAAATGCAACGTGTATTGAAATCTACCGGAAGTCTCTATCTTCACTGTGATCCAACGGCTTCCCATTATTTAAAGATAATATTGGATGCGACTTTCGGCCCAGAAAATTTCCGTAATGAAATCATATGGAAAAGAACGTCTACACATAGTGATAGTAAGACGTGGAGCCGGGTCGCAGATACAATTTTCTTTTACACGAAATCGTCCAAGTTTACTTGGAATATCCCACGAGACGTCCACTCTACGGATTATGTGGAAAGTAAGTATCGGTATGATGATGGCGACGGTCGTGTTTACAGCCTCGACAATATGACGAGCCCGAGCCCCCGCCCCAACATGATGTATGAGTGGAAGGGATTTCCGCACCCGACCAAGGGATGGCGGTATTCCCGTGAGACAATGGCGAAGCTAGATGCTGAGGGCAGGATCTGGTACCCGGTCGATGAAACTGGCGCCTTTGACACGACCCGGCGTCCGCGTCTGAAACGTTATCTTGACAAGGCGGAAGGCGGCGTGTTGGGGACGATTTGGACCGACATCGCCCCGCTCAACAGTCAGGCGCGCGAACGACTGGGTTATCCCACCCAAAAGCCATTGGCCTTGCTTGAACGTATCATTCAAGCTTCAAGCAACCCCGGTGATGTCGTGCTGGACCCTTTCTGTGGGTGCGGGACGACGGTTCACGCCTCGCAGAAGCTGGGGCGTCGGTGGATCGGGATCGACATCACCCATCTTGCCATCTCGCTGATTGAACGCCGACTGAAAGATGCATTCCCCAATATCGAATTCGGTGTTTTCGGAACACCCAAGGACCTGGAAAGCGCCCTTGATCTGGCGCGGCGTGACAAATACCAGTTTCAGTGGTGGGCCGTGTCATTGGTTGATGCACGTCCTTATGGCGGAAAGAAGAAAGGAGCCGACGGCGGTGTCGATGGACTTCTATTTTTCAGGAGCGATAAGAATAAGACAGGCAAGGCAATTATTTCCGTAAAGGGTGGTGAGAATGTGGGCGTCGGTATGGTCCGTGATCTCATCGCCGTTATGAAGCGGGAACAGGCGGAAATTGGCGTTTTGATTTCCTTAGCCCTTCCGACCAAGGCGATGGAAAAGGAAGCGGCGTCGGCGGGATTGTATGAAACCCCGTTTGAGAAGGTGCCGCGTATCCAGATCGTCACCCTTGCCGAACTATTCCAAGGCAAGCGCCCCCGAATCCCGCGCGTTGATGTCGGCAGTACCTTCAAAACGGCGGTGAGGGAGAAGACGGGACGGCAGGGCACCTTGCTTTAGTTACGCCGCCTGATCGGCCAAGCCCTCCGGGGTGAAGGGCCGCAGGTTGGCCAGGAACTGCTGCGCGCAGGCCCCCCAGGAGAAGGTCAGGGCATGGTCGCGGCAGATCGCAGGGTCGATCCCCACGGCCTTCAGGCAGGCCGCGCGCAGGTCGGTGTCCAGCACCCCCGCCGGGCTGTCGGCGATCACGTCCAGCGGCCCCGGCACGGGGAAAGCGGCCACCGGCAGGCCCGAGGCCAGCGCCTCCAGCAGCACAAGCCCGAACGTGTCGGTGCGGGACGGGAACACGAAGACATCGGCGGCGGCGTAATGCCGGGCCAGGTCCTCGCCATGCTTGGCGCCCACGAAGGTGACGCCCGGATACTTGGCCTTCAACTCCGCCAGTTGCGGCCCGTCACCCACCACGACCTTTGATCCCGGCAGGTCAAGGCTGAGGAACGCTTCAATATTCTTTTCCACCGCCACCCGACCCACAGAAATGAACACCGGGCGTGGCAGATGGGCGAACAGGTCCTTAGGGCCTGGGTGGAACAGGTCGGTATCAACCCCGCGTGACCAGCGGCGGATATTGGTGAAGCCGCGCTTTTCCAGGTCCGCCTCGATGCTGGCGGTTGCCACCATCACCGAATGGGCGGGGGCATGGAACCGCCGCACGAAGGCGTAGGACAGGGACAGCGGCACCGGTGCTCGATCCCGCACATATTCCGGGAAGCGCGTGTGATAGGCCGTGGTGAAGGGCAGCTTGCGTTTCAAGCAGTACCGCCGTGCCGCGAATCCCAGTGGGCCTTCGGTGGCGATATGGATCGCGTCGGGCTGCGCCTCCTCAATCATCCGCCGCACCCGCCGGCCGGGTGCCAGGGCCAGGCGGATTTCCGGGTATGTCGGCATGGGAATGGTGCGGAACCGGTCGGGTGCGATCACCTCCACCTTATGGCCCAGCCGTTCCAGTTCGGCCCGCGTCGTCGTCAGGGTGCGTACGACGCCGTTGACCTGCGGATGCCAGGCATCCGTGACGATCAGCAGCTTCACGCCGCTACCTTCACCGCCTGCCGGGCGGCGACAATATCCGCCCAGCGCAGGATCTCCAGCCGTCCATCGGGATGTTCCACCAGTGCGGTGCATGATTCGACCCAATCCCCATCATTCACGTAAAGCACGCCATCCATGTCCCGCATCTCGGCATGGTGGATATGGCCGCAGATGACCCCGTCCACCTGCCGCCGGCGTGCCTCGTCGGTCAGGGCGGTCTCGTAATCGCCGATGAATTCAACGGCCTTCTTGGTCTTGTGCTTCAGGTAGGCGGACAGCGACCAGTAGGGGAAACCCAGCTTGCGCCGTCCCTTGTTCAACAGGGTGTTGAGCCAGAGCAGGAACGTATAGGCCGTGTCGCCTACGAAGGCCAACCACTTGGCATAGCGCACCACGGCGTCGAACTGATCGCCATGGATGACCAGATAGCGCTTGCCGTCGGCGGCGGTGTGGATCGTGTCTTCCAGGATGGTCACGCCGCCGAATTGCAGGCCGATATAGTCCCGGAACGCCTCGTCATGATTGCCCGGGATCATGAAGACCTGGGCCCCCTTGCGGGCACGGCGCAGGATCTTCTGCACCACATCATTATGCGCCTGTGGCCAGTACCAGCTTTTCTTCAGCCGCCAGCCATCGACAATGTCGCCGACCAGATACAGGACATCGGATTCGGTATGTTTCAGGAAATCCAACAGCATGTCGGCCTGACATCCCCGTGTCCCCAGATGAATGTCCGACAACCAGATGGCGCGATAGCGCAGCACGTCCCCGTCGCCCAGCATATGTTCCCCCACCGCCGGTCAACCCCAACCACCAATCGTCCGCCATAAATTAAAGACTAGCCATAGCGGATCGCGTCGTTCTATACCGCTTTATCTAGTGTGTTGTCAGTGGTGCAATCGACTATTTATGCTGCGCCCGCGAAAACTTCTTGGATCTGTCATCAATATTACACGACCACTTCATCCTTCCTTCACGGAGATGTACTGGAAATGTCACATGCGCTGGATCGCCGGGTGGCGATCATCTTCAACCCCGTGGCGGGGCGGCGCCGGCCGGGGCTGGTGGAACAGGTGATGGCGGCGGTGACCGAGGCCGGGGCCGCCGTGTCGCTGCACACGACCGACGCAGCCGGCCATGCCACCGCGATGGCCCGTGATCTGGCGCGGTCGGAGGTGGCAGATGTGATCGTCGCCGCCGGTGGCGACGGCACCATCAATGAAGTGGTGAACGGCATGGCGGCGGCGGGCCTGCCCGACCTGCCGCCACTGGGCGTGGTGCCGCTGGGCACCGCCAATGTCCTGGCGCATGAGCTGGGACTGACGGGATCAGCGGCGCGAATCGGGGAGCGGCTGGCCCTGGGTCCCGCCCGCCCCGTGCATGCGGGCATGGCGAATGGCCGGCTGTTCACCATGATGGCCGGGGTGGGCATGGATGCCCGCGTGGTGGCGGGGATCGACCCTGGCCTGAAACGCCAGATCGGCAAGGGTGCCTATGCGCTGGGGGGCCTGCGCGAGATCATGACCGGGCCGACCCTGGATTATGAGGTCACGCTGACAGCACCTGATGGTGGCATCAGCCGGCATCGGGCCGTCAGCTGCATCTTGTGCAAGGGTCATTTCTATGCCGGTACATTCGTCCTGGCCCCTGATGTGCGACTGGAACAGCCTGTCCTGCACGCAGTCCTGTTCACCCGGCCGGGCCGGCTGGCGGCCCTGACCTATGCCACGGCGATGACCCTGGGTCTGCTGCGCGGGCGGTCGGATGTCCTTGTAATGCCAGCGGTTGCGGCCCGGATTGAGGGGCCTGTGGCAGAACCGGTGCAGGGCGATGGCGACACCATTGCCCGTCTGCCGGTGGACATTTCTATATGGGGCGGGCGTCTGCGCGTGGTGGGCGGGGGCGATTAATCCGCCTTGCGGGCAGCGGGGTGCAGGCGCTCGGCCGGCTCCACATGGGCCAGGCAGTGGATGATCGCTGGCCCCTGCCGGAACTGGAACCAGCCCTTGCCGTCATAGAAGGACAGGCGGTAGGTGCCCTGTGCATCGCGTTCCAGGCGCAGGCTGGGGTCTTTCAGGCCCGGCAGCCAGACGAGAATCCAGTCCCGCTCGCGGCTGCTGGACCGTTCCGTCTTCTGCCACAGGCCCCGGCGGCGTCGGTCGGCCAGGATGGCTTTCCAGGCGACCATGTCCATGGGGGTAAAACGCTGGCGGGCGAAAGGCAGGATGACGCACATGGGCATGGCCTCTGACTTTGGGGGCACAGGTATCCTCGCACCTGGGATCAGCCTGCTCCCGCACCCTTAATGCGGCCTTAATCCCTGACAGTCCAAAAGCATAGGGCATGCGGAAGGTCGGGTTGGCTGCCTCCCGCGAAAAAGCCATTTCGCAACTGCACAGCGTAATGATGCGGCTACCGGCCCAAACCGGCGTGCTTCCTGGACAAATCCAAGGGAAGCGGTGCAAAACCGCATACCCCCAATCCACAGGCGCGCTGTTGCGTAGGGGCTGGGGCTGTGTTACATGCTCGCTCGCTCGACACCGGAGGGTCCTTCTCCGGGATGGCCGATCATTGCTAACGCCCTGAAATTATTCAGGTCCACGGACTTTAACCGAGGTTACCAGTGGCAACCGAAGGGACTGGCGTCTCCGAACTCGCCTCGCGCTATGCGAGCGCCCTGTTCGATCTCGCGGATGGGCAGCAGGCCCTGGACCAGACGGCCCAGGATCTGACGTCCGTCAAGGCTCTGCTCGCTGAAAGCGCGGACCTCCGCCGCTTGATCGGCAGCCCGCTGCTTGCCCGCAACGACCAGGAACGTGCTATGGAAGCCGTCCTGAGCGCGGCCGGCATCGGGGAACTCGTGCGGAAGTTCGTGGGGCTGGTGGCGCGCAACCGCCGCCTCTTCGTCCTTCCGGGCATGATCGACGGGTATCTGGCCCAGTTGGCCCGCCGCCGTGGCGAAAGCACGGCGCGTGTCACGGTGGCCCGCCCGCTGACCGACGCGCAGTGGAACACGCTGGCCCTTGCCCTGAACCAGGGTGAAGGCGGCAAGGTGAAGCTGGACGTCTGGGTCGACCCGTCGCTGATCGGCGGCATGATCGTCAAAATCGGTTCCCGCATGGTGGATAGCTCCGTGCGTACCAAGCTCAATAAGCTGAAACTCGCCATGAAAGGGGTTGGATAATGGAAATCCGCGCCGCTGAGATTTCCGCGATCCTGAAGCAGCAGATCGCGAACTTCGGCACCGAAGCCGATGTCGCCGAGGTGGGCCAGGTTCTGTCCATCGGTGACGGCGTGGCCCGTATCCACGGTTTGGACAAGGTCCAGGCCGGCGAGATGGTGGAATTCCCCAACGGGGTCAAGGGTATGGCCCTGAACCTCGAAACCGACAATGTCGGTGTGGTGATTTTCGGCTC
>CALRNG020000085.1:0-10794 GCA_943369495.1 Rhizobium sp. Q54 | reverse complement strand
CGGCGCCGGCGCTTGAGGAATTGAAAGGTAGAGCGTGTTTTCGGCCACCGGAAATACGCTCTAGGGAGGATTAGATCATGGGCTGGGCAACCTGGGCCGCCATTTACTTCACCGTCTGGTGGACCGTCCTGTTCATGGTGCTGCCCTTTGGGCGCAAACAGGAAGGCAACGCGAATGAGGTGGGGCACCAGCCTGGCGCCCCCGCCCGGCCCATGATCGTCAAGAAGTTCATCTGGACGTCCATCATCTCGGCCATCATCGTGACCATCGCCTGGTCCAGTGGCCATTTCGGGCTGGTGGATTGGAAGGCCCTGCTGCGTGGCGATCCCGGCTCCTGAAAACGAATACAAAACAAGAACAATTTCCGGGACAGGCCGCGCACCATAGGCTATCCTGGCCGCCTTTCAAGCAAGGTGGACAGGATGTCGGGCTATTGCGATGTGGCACCGGGGCATGAATGGCATGGCCCCTATCATGACCATGAATATGGCGTGCCCCTCACCGGGGATGATGAGCTGTTTGAACGGCTGATCCTGGAGATCAATCAGGCGGGCCTGTCCTGGCTGACCATCCTGAAAAAGCGGGAAAGCTTCCGCGCCGCCTATGCCGGGTTCTCTGTGGATAAGGTGGCAGCCTTTGGACCCGACGATGTCGAGCGGCTGCTGGCCGATCCCGGCATCATCCGCAACCGCCTGAAGGTGCAGGCGGCCATCTATAATGCCCAGATGATCCAGCGGCTGCGCGACAGCCACGGATCCTTCCACGCCTGGCTGCTGACCCATCACCCGAAATCAAAGGCCGACTGGGTGAAGCTGTTCTCTAAGACCTTCCGCTTCACCGGCGGGGAGATCGTGGGCGAATTCCTGATGAGTATCGGCTTTCTGCCGGGCGCGCACCGGGCCGATTGCCCCGCCATGATCGCCCTGTCGAATCGTGATTTGCCCTGGCGTCGGGCTGTTTCCGGCGGCTTTGCCGGATATGCCGCCTTCTGATTGGGCAAACGCCTGTTCGGATGGGCGGCATTTGCTCAAGTACTGTGCAAAAACCTATAAATCGATCAAATAAAAAGGCAAGCCGACAAAATCGGCTTGCCTTCATATTCAGAAAGTTAAAAACTTATCTTGTCGAACGGGGTTGGATCCCTGTTTTGACACCGCCTGGTGGCGATTCCTCCCTAAACTCAGGCCGCGCTGCCTTGCTGGCGCGGTCTTTTCTTTTGTGGGGCGGAGTATAGGCAGCCGCCGCGAAACGCGTCACCATGAAAATTCAATCGACACCCCGGTCGCACAAAAATGCAGCGTCCAGTGTGGCCGCATTGTCACGATTGCATGCATCCAATCGTGTTCATGAGGTTATGGCATGGCTGAATTCCGTCGCAGCACCGCTCTAAGTCGCTGATAATAAAACACTATCCGGACAAATGAAGATTTTGTGATGGGATGGCGACTGTCGGCGGTTTACGTGAACGGAACCGTGTGGGCAAAATACGGGCATATGGTGAGAAAATGACCATTGCTATCGTTGTCATATTCAAATTTGCTTATTGAACGGGCTTCAGGCCTGTCCATGAAAAAGGGGCCGCCCCGGCGGGGGCGGCCCCTGTCACCGAATCAGCAAGAATCAGTCACGCCAGCAGAATGAATTTCAACAGGAACAGCGCCGCCAGCACCGCCACGACCGGCCCGACATCGCGCCAGCGCCCGGCCAGAATCTTGATGCCGGCATAGGTGATGAAGCCCACGGCGATGCCATGCGCGATGGAATAGGTCAGCGGCATGGCGATCGCCGTCATCACGGCGGGCGCATAGTCCGTCACATCCTCCCAATCCACCTCCGTCAGGCCACGCGCCATCAGGCAGGCGATATAAAGCAGGGCCGGGGCCGTGGCATAGGCGGGGATGTTGGCGGCCAGCGGTGCGAAGAACAGGCAGGCCAGGAACAGCACCGCCACCGTCACCGCCGTCAACCCGCTGCGCCCGCCGACATTGGTGCCCGCCGCACTCTCGATATAGGAGGTGACGGTGGAGGTGCCGAGCGCGGCACCCACCGTGGTCGCCGCCGCGTCCGCGAACAAGGCGCGTTTCAGGCGCGGCAGCTTGCCATCCTTGTCCAGCAGGCCGGCGCGGTGCGACACGCCGATCAATGTGCCCGCCGTATCGAACAGATCGACGAAGAAGAAGGCGAAGACGACCGTAATCAGCCCGACGCTGAATGCGCCTTCCAAGTCCATGGCTAGGAAGGTGGGGCTGGGGTCGGGTGGCAGGGACACGATCTGCCCGTTGAAGGGCGAGGCACCGATCCCCATGCCCACGACCGCGACCGCCAGGATGGTCAAGATCACCGCCCCCGTCACCTTCCGTGCGGCCAGCGCGCAGAGCAGGATGAAGCCGATGGCGGCCAGAACCGGCGGTGCCTTCGTCAGGTCGCCCATGGTGACCAGCGTGACCGGATGCGCCTTGATCAAGCCGGCATTTTCCAGCGCGATGATGGCCAGGAACAGGCCGATACCGGCGGATATGGCCAGTTTCAGGGTGCGGGGAATGGCATTCACCACCGCCTCGCGCACGGGCAGGACCGACAGGATGATGAACAGGATGCCCGACAGGAACACCGCCCCCAGCGCCACCTGCCAGGAATAGCCCATCTGCCCCACCACCGTGAACGCGAAGTAAGCGTTCAGCCCCATGCCCGGCGCCTGCGCGATGGGGTAATTGGCGTACAGCCCCATGATGGCCGATCCGATGGCGGCGGCCACACAGGTGGCGACGAACACCGCCCCATGGTCCATGCCCGCCGCCGACAGGATCTGCGGATTGACGAAGATGATATAGGCCATGGTCAAAAAGGTGGTGAGCCCGGCCAGCAGCTCCGTCCGGACATCACTGCCCAGTTCTTTCAGCTTGAAGTAGGATGTCAGCATCTGTGCGGCGCCCTTTGCGGCGAAAGGGGAGGGGAAGGAATGCCAGTATTCCCGGAAAAGACTTTGGGAGCCATAGGGTTAATCATTCTTTTCGCAAGCGCAGCATCCGTAGCGCTGGCCCAGACCGATGCCCCCACCATCCGCATCGATCCCGCCGCCTGCCGCTATGTGGCGCGGCACCAGCCCAGTGCCGATGTGGAGTACAAGCCCGGCGTGGATGTGCATGGCAAGCCCGTGGCCCCCGCCGATCTTCCCGAGAGCTATGCCATTGAGCTGCCGAAAAGCATCGACATCGCCATCACTGCCGATATTGCGCGCCGCTTCGGCATCGCAACAAATAACCTCTACCGGGGGGAGGCGCAGATCGGTACCGTAACGGTGCAGGGCAGTCAGGTCCTGTTCAACGGCAAGCCGATGCAGTCGGCGGCCGAGGCTGACCTGATCGCGCTGTGCGCCAAAAGCCCCAAGCATTGATCATAAGGAACCGCCGCCATGGACCGCGCCGCCGCCAAAGCCATCCTGAAACAGCGGATTGATCAGGCCATGGGGCGCAACCGCGCCGATCTGGTGATCAAGAATGTGCGGCTGCTGAATGTCGCCACCGGCAACATCGACGAAACCGACATCGCCATCTGTGGCGACACCATTGTCGGCACCTATGACCGCTATGATGGGCTGGTGGAAATCGACGGCAAGGGCCGGTTTGCCGTGCCCGGCTTCATCGACACCCATGTCCATTGCGAAAGCACGCTGGTCGCCCCGTCGGAGTTTGACCGCTGCGTCCTGCCGCGCGGCACCACCACGGCCATCTGCGACCCGCATGAGATCTGCAATGTCATGGGAGAGGCCGGGCTTCAATATTTCCTGGACTCGGCGCTGACCACGGCGCTGGATTTGCGCGTACAGCTGTCTTCCTGTGTGCCGGCCACGCATCTGGAAACGGCGGGCGCGCGGTTGAAGGCCGATGATCTGGCCCGCCACCGCCACCATCCCAAGGTCATCGGTCTGGCCGAATTCATGAACTTCCCCGGCGTGCTGTGGAAGGATGAGGAGACGCTGGACAAGCTGGCGGAATTCTATGGCGCGCATATTGACGGCCACTCGCCCCTGGTTACCGGCAAGGAACTGAACGCCTATCTGTCCTGCGGCATCCGCAATTGCCATGAATGCACGTCACAGGCCGAAGCGCGGGAGAAGATCGCCAAGGGCATGCAGGTGCTGATCCGCGATGGCTCCGTCTCCAAGGATGTAGACGCCCTGTCCGGCCTGATCGATCCGGTGACCAGCCCCTTCCTGGCCTTCTGCACCGATGATCGTAATCCCCTGGACATTGCGGAGGAAGGGCATCTGGATCACCTGATCCGCCGCGCCATCGCGCACGGGGCCGACATCGCCGCCGTCTACCGCACCGCCACCTGGTCGGCGGCGCGCGGTTTCGGGTTGAAGGATCGCGGGCTGGTGGCGCCCGGCTATCTGGCCGATATCGTCCTGCTGGACGATCTGGCGCAATGCACCGTTTCCCAGGTGATCCGCGCCGGCATGCCCGTGTCGGCGGAAACATTCGCCGGCCGCACCTCCCCGCCGCCCGTGGGCCTGAACTCCATCAAACGGACCCAGATCGTGGCCGAAGACCTCGCCATCCCCGCCAGCGGCCCCGGCACGCCCGTCATCGGTGTGTTGCCCAACAAGATCATCACAGAGGCGTTGCAGGCCACCGTCCCCTACCGCAATGGCCGCCGCCATGCCGACCCGGAGAATGACATCCTGAAGATCGTGGTCGTCGAACGCCACGGCTTCACCCGCAATATCGGCAAGGGCTTTGTGAAGGGCTTCGGCATTCGTTCCGGCGCGCTGGCCAGCTCCGTCGGCCATGACAGCCATAATATCTGCGCCGTCGGCTCCAGCGATGCCGACATGGTCGTCGCCATCAACCGCCTGATCGAAATCGGCGGCGGCTTCGTGGCCGTGAAGGATGGCGCCGTGGTCGGCGAACTGGCCCTGCCCGTGGCTGGCCTGATGAGCCTGAAACCGTTCGAGGCGGTGGAACATGAACTGGAGGCCCTGCGCGCGTCCGTCAAGGCGCTGGGCTGCCCGCTGGCCGAACCCTTCCTGCAACTGGCCTTCCTACCCTTGCCGGTGATCCCGCACTTGAAGATCACCGATATGGGGCTGGTAGATGTGGATAAGTTTGAGCTGGTGGCGGCGTGAGGGGCATTTAGCGTCTAAGGATGCTGGTAATAATTAACGCAGGAGGTGGCGATGGAATTTCAGGGATTTGATATTATTGGATTATTTTTGACGGTCGTTGCCTGTGTTCTTGGTGTTCTATTAGCGAAGAAAAATGGGAAAATAGGTAGAAAATCATATATCATCTTCACGGGTTTGACGGTATTTTTTTATGTGGTGGCTATATATATTTCAGCCATAATAACAATGGGTTATAAACCGGAATACATTCTTGTGCCTTTGAGTGCTCTGATTTCTATGATTATGGCGTATTTAACCGCTAGGCGTTGTTATGATGCTGGGACTAATCCTTGGATAGGATTAGTTGTTGGTTTTCCTTTTATCGGGATATTTCTTGTCATTTATCTAATGTTTGCGGCCCCTAAAATGGGTAGGTAAAATTAGAACATGTCAGATTTAAGCTGATCAGCAATTCGTAGCGCGAGTTAGGCGAAGCCTTAATCCGCAGAAGCCGGCTCTCCCTGATGTTGTTCCGCGGATTATGCTTTGCTAATCCGCGCTACAATTAGGCACATCGGCGGTGTACCTCATTCACCCCAACCCTACCCAAAGCGCCAAGGCCTGATTGACCGCAACCATCTGCTCATCCGTTAACCGCCCGATCCGGTCGCCTATCTTCTCCCGCCGCACAGTTTGTGCCTTGTCCATCATGATTTGGCAGGGCAGGCGCAGGCCGTTGCCTGCGTCCGGTTCCACGTCCAAGCGGAACAGGGGCGCGCCGTCTCGCCGGTCGCTGGTGATGGGCAGGATGGTGATGCTGGGATGTTTCGCTGAACAGGTCGGACTGGATGATCAGGGCAGTGCGGGGGTTGCCGTAATCGCCCGGAATGACGACTGTGACAATGTCACCGCGCCTCATTCCCATCCCTCATGGTCGGCGACCTGTTCCAGCCACTTCCCCACGTCCCGTTCCTGCTGATCATCGCGCAGGGATAGGGACTGTCGGCGGCATTCCTCGGCAAAGCCGGGGCGGCGCGTGTCGGGAACCCAGATTTGGATGGGGCGCAGGCCGGCGGCGCGCAATTGCGCGCGATGCTTCTGCACGCGCATGGCACCTGACGTCGTCATCATCCCGCCTCCCGTGTTACATGTGACATGTGCCCAGGGGGGTGTTTGGTCAAGGGGCGTAGCGCGGATTAGGCGAAGCCGTAATCCGCGGAAACCCGTGCCCCACCCTTGCTCCGCGGATTACGCTTCGCTAATCCGCGCTACAGACCGTCGCCGTTTGGAGTGCCAACCGTAGGTCAGGTCGAGCCGGAGGCTCGCCCTGACAGTAAAAGCCTTCGATCCTTATTCCGTCAGGGCAAGGCTTATGCCTCGACCTGACCTACCGCACCCTCTTCCCCCGCCTTCTTCAGATAATCCAGCGCGCCTTGCAGGATGTAGGCGGCGGCCATCTTGTCCACCACTTCGTCGCGCCGCTTCCGGGTCATGTCCCATTCGATCATCATGCGGTCCACCGCACTGGTGGAAAGCCGTTCGTCCCAAAAGGCGATTTCCGGCTCCACCTTGCCGAACAGCTCCGGCCGCAGCAGCAGGTTGCGGGCGAACTCCCGCACCGACTCACAGCGTGGCCCCTCTGTGCCGTCCATATTGACGGGCAGGCCGATGACCAGGCCGCGCACGTCGCGGTCCTTCATGGCGCGGGCCAGTTCCTGCGCATCCTGCATAAACTTTGTGCGCCGGATGGTGCCGATGGGCGAGGCGACGGTAAAGCCGGGGTCGCACACCGCCATACCGATGGTTTTTTCGCCAATATCGAGCCCGATAAGGCGTGCGTGGCGCGGCATGACCGCTTTCAGTTCCACAAGGTTGCGGATGGACATGATGGGATGCTAGCTTCCTGACCGCTTTAACGCCCGCGTCTTCCATTCGGCGGACGGCTGGGACGACAAGCCCACAGCAATGATGAGATTTAGCACCATGTCGCAGGACAAGGCCACCCTGGACGCCAAGACCGTGGCGAAGATCGCCCATCTTGCCCGCATCAAGGTTCCCGCAGACGAGCAGGAGCATCTGGCAGGCGAGCTGAACAAGCTGCTCGACTGGGTCGAGCAATTGGGCGAGGTCGATACTGACGGGGTGGAGCCGATGACGTCCGTCGCGGCCCAGACCCTGCGCCGCCGCGCGGATGTCGTCACGGATGGCGGCTATCCCGACAAGGTCGTGTCCAACGCGACCGACGCCGCCGAACATTTCTTCTCCGTGCCCAAGGTCGTCGAATAATGACCAACCTGACCCATCTCTCCATGTCCGAAGCCCTGGCCGGGCTGAAGGCCAAGGATTTCACGGCGCTGGAACTGACCAACGCCTATATCGCCGCTGTCGAGGCCGCGCGTCCGCTGAACGCCTTCATCACGGAGACGCCGGACATCGCCTTGGAACAGGCCAAGGCGTCCGACGCGCGCTATGCCGCCGGCACGAACCTGGCGCTGGACGGTATGCCGCTGGGCATCAAAGACCTGTTCTGCACCAAGGGCGTGCTGACGACTGCGGGCAGCCATATCCTGGACGGGTTCAAGCCGGAATATGAAAGCACGATCACGGAAAACCTGTTCCGTGACGGTGCTGTCATGCTGGGCAAGCTGAACCTGGACGAATTCGCCATGGGTTCGGCCAATATCACCTCCTACTACGGCAATGTGCTGAACCCCTGGACGGGCAAGGACCCGGCCGGTGCGGAGCGCAAGCTGGTGCCTGGTGGCTCGTCGGGCGGTTCTGCCGCGTCCGTCTCCGGCCGCTTCGCCATCGCCGCCACGGGCACCGACACGGGCGGGTCCATCCGTCAGCCGGCCAGCTTCACCGGCATCGTGGGTCTCAAGCCCACCTATGGCCGTTGCTCCCGCTGGGGCACCATGGCCTTTGCAAGCTCGCTGGATCAGGCGGGCCCGATGACCCGGACGGTGCGCGACGCCGCCCTGATGCTGCAGAGCATGGCCGGCTTCGACCCGAAGGACAGCACGTCCGTCGATATGAAGGTGCCGGACCTGTTGTCCGCCCTGACCGGCGATATCCGGGGCCTGCGCGTCGGCATTCCCAAGGAATACCGCGTCGATGGCATGCCGGCGGAGATTGAGCGGGTGTGGAGCCAAGGTATCGAATGGCTGAAGGCAGCCGGCGCCACGCCGGTGGAGGTCAGCCTGCCGCACACCAAGTACGCGCTGGCCACCTATTACGTGGTCGCCCCCGCCGAATGCTCCTCCAACCTTGCCCGCTATGATGGCGTGCGCTTCGGTCTGCGGGTTGAGGGCAAGGATCTGGCGGAGATGTATGAGAACACCCGTGGCGAGGGCTTCGGTAAGGAAGTGCGCCGCCGTATCCTGATCGGCACCTATGTGCTGTCGGCGGGTTACTACGACGCCTATTACCTGAAGGCCCAGAAGGTCCGCGCCCGTATCGCCGAGGATTTTACCAAGGCGTTTGAGCAGTGCGACATCCTGCTGACCCCCACGGCCCCCAGCACGGCGTTTGCGATTGGGGAGAAGCAGGACGACCCGATCGCCATGTACCTGAACGACGTGTTCACGGTGCCGGCCTCGCTGGCCGGTCTGCCGGGCATGTCGGTGCCGGCGGGTCTGGCGTCCGATGGTCTGCCGCTGGGTCTGCAGCTGATTGGCCGTCCGTTCGATGAGGAGACGCTGCTGCGCGTGGCCGATGTCATCGAAAAGGCCGCCGGCCCGCAGCCGCTGCCGCCTTACTGCCGCTGATCCGGTGTTAGCGTAAAAGGCCCCGTCACCGCAGGGTGGTGGGGCCTTTTGCATGTCACGGCAAGGGTGCTGTCACCACATCGACCGTGGTGGAGACGGCGGTGGCGGCCACGTCGGCCGTGGTGGTGACCACAGTTCCCACCGCCGATGCCACGCCACAGCCCGACAGGGCCAGGGCGCTGGCCATAACCAGCATCGCCCGTATGTTCTTGAACATTCCCGCCCTCCGGCGTGTCACGACATGCGCACAGAGTGGCGACCCTAAAGCAGTTGCCCGCCGGATGCCAGCCACCCCCTTGCCGCAGCCATTGTAATCGCCCACAATCCATTTGGTTCCGTCGATGGGGGACGCCCATGCCCGATAACCTCTACGACCGCGATTATTACGCCTGGACGCGCGAGCAGGCCTTGCGCCTGCGCGAGGCGGGTCAGCACAGTCATAACAGCGCGATTGATTGGGAGCGGGTGGCCGAGGAGATCGAGGATATGGGGGATGTGAAGTGGGACGAGATCGAAAACCGTCTCGGCCTGCTGCTGACCCATCTCCTGAAGCTGATCTATTGCCCCGAGCTGCGCGAACGCAATGCGCGGCAATGGTGGCTGACCATCCGTGAACAGCGCAAGATGATCCCCAAGCGGTTGAAGCGCAGCCCCAGCCTGAGGCCTTTGCTGACATCGGAGTTTCTGACGGTGTATGGCGAAGCGCGCGAAGATGCGGGCGCAGAAGCGGAATGCTCACCGGACCTGTTTCCTGCCGAGCCGCCCTTTACCTTTGAGCAGGTCATGCAAATGAACTTCCCCGAGGAATTCCTGCCCGATCACCTGCGCCGCTGACACCTGCCACCTTGCCCATCCCCCGCCCACCATGCCACCTTCGATGCCGGAAGTGGGGTGACCGACCAATGACCACCGGCGGCAAGACCGGGGCGGCCCGCCAGGGCGAGTTCTGGCAGGGCAGGGGAGTAGATAATGGGCAATGTCGCGTCACGGGATGGCGGCCGCATCGATATGGTGGATGCGCTGCGCGGAACGGCCCTGATCGGGCTGTTCCTGGTTCATATGGATGAACATTTCGAACTGCTGCGCTATCCGACCAACGCGCCGGACTGGCTGACCAGCCTGAACCAGTGGGTGCATCACCTGACCTTCGGCCTGTTCGCGGGCAAGGCCTACGCCATCTTCGCCATGATGTTCGGGATCAGCTTCACCCTGATCTTGCAAAGCTGGGCGAGGAACGAGGGCGATGCGGCGGCACGGCTGCGGTTCCTGTGGCGGCTGGTGCTGCTGGGCGCCATGGGCTATGTCCATGCGCTGCTTTATATCGGCGATATCTTGCTGGTCCTGGCCGTCTTCGCCCTGCCGCTGGTTTTGCTCTACCGCGTGCCCGACCGCTGGCTGGCACCGCTGGTCATCCTGCTGCTGGGCCAGGCCTTGTCGCTTTGGACCGTGGTCAGCCTGTGGATCACGCCGGAAGCGACGCCGTCCAACCCATCGCACTGGGCCGTGTATGGCCGCATCTTCGCCCTGTTCACCCAGGATAGCTGGTCGGCGGTGTTTGAGAACAACCTGACAACGGGGCAGACGGCGCGCTTCTGGTTCTTTGCCGAATCGGGGCGGTGGCAGCAGATGGCGGGCCTGCTGATCCTGGGTATGATGGTCGGGCGGCGGCAGCTGTACCTGGATACCCCTGATAACCGCCGACTCTGGGGACGGACGTTCCGGCTGGCCCTGGCCGGGTTCGCCCTTCTGTTTCCCCTGTCGCTCTGGGCACAGGGGCTGCCTTTGCAGGGCCTGTTGAAATACCATCTGGGGATGATGACGGGCGGCTGGGCCAACCTGATGCAGACGCTGCTCTGGGCGTCGGGTTTCGCCCTGATCTATCACCGCATCGCCGGGTTTGGCTTTACGGGCCGGCTTTCG